>NZ_JBFBNR010000005.1:0-267529 GCF_040687675.1 Kitasatospora sp. NPDC056731 | reverse complement strand
AGCATGCTCACCGGATCGGCGCTCGGGGTGGCGAAGGCGGCGAAGACCGTGATGGCCATGACCATGCCGCGCCACCAGCCGAGGGACCTGGTCCGCGCGCCCCTCGTCGTCATCGAAGCCCGGAGCCCGGAGCAACGGAGCCCGTACGGAACCCGGAGCTCGCACGGAACCCGGAGCTCCGTACCGGGTCAGTCCTGCGGCGTGTAGTACGAGACCAGCGCGGCCGCGCCCGGCTCGACGCCCTTCCACGAGCCGCTGAAGCTGAGCACCGCGATCGCCGCCGTCGGGAAGCCGCCGAGCCGCAGCCGCTCCAGCGCGTCCCGGTCGCCCGCGTCCCCGGCCAGCACCTGGGTCAGGCCCAGCACGCCGGGGTTGTGCCCGACCAGCACCACGTCCGCGTACTCCTCCGGGGTCTCCTGGAGGACGGCGATGATCTCGCCGGGGCTGGCCTCGTAGATCCGGTCCTCGTACACGGTCTTGCGGGCCCGCTTCGGCAGCTCGTGCGCCGCCAGCTTCCACGTCTCGCGGGTGCGCAGCGCGGTGGAGCAGAGCACGTACTCGGGGTTGATGCCGGAGTCGACCAGCCAGCGGCCGGCGTCCGGGGCCTGGTGACGGCCCCGGTCGGCCAGCGGCCGCTCGTGGTCGTCCACGCCGTTGGGCCAGTCGGCCTTGGCATGGCGGAGAACGATGATCCTGCGGGACGTGTCGGCGCTCATACCCAGCAAGCTTGGCAGAAAAGCCGCTCCGGGGCGCGGTGCTCCCGGATGCCGCCACTCGCAGGGGTGGCGGGTGTCATCATCCGCCGTTCGTCCGGCCTTCCGATAAACGGGGGCGGCCGGTGAGCGGCGGTCGTGCGCGCGGGGGGGGGGATGGACCGGATCAGCCTATGGCGGCGGCGACGGAGGCGATGATCGCCACCAGCACCACGATGCCGGCGATCGCCAGGGCGATCTGGCCGAGCTGCTTGCGGCCGTCGGTCGGGTTGGGATCGAGAACGGGCATGTCCGGGATTCTTCCACCCCGAACACGCCCGTCGGTCACCGACCCCTCGGGGTTGGCCGGCCCTTGGTCAGGCCTTGACCTGCGCCACGGGGTGGACCGCCTCGTCCTCGATGTGCCGGGCCATCGCGGCCCGCAGGCCGAACAGCATCTGCGGCACCAGCAGCAGCGCCAGGAAGCCCAGCGGGCCGTACCACTCGCCGGTCATCTGGTAGATCCGGCCGATCAGGATCGGGCCGGGGATGGAGATCAGGTAGCCGACGCCCTGGGCGAAGGCGGAGAGCTGGGCGACCCCGCCGGCGGTGCGGGCGCGCAGCCCGATCATCGTCAGCACCAGCGGGAAGGCGCAGTTGGACAGGCCCACCAGGACCGCCCAGAGCCACGACGCGCCGGCCGGGGCCAGCGCCAGCCCGGCGTACCCGGCGATGCCGCAGGCGGCCAGCACGACGACGAACAGCCGCTGGTCGCCGCGGCGGGCGGCCAGGTTGGGCAGCACGAAGGAGACCGGCACGCCGATCACCATGGTCACCGCGAGCAGCACCCCGGAGGTGCCCTTGTCGACGCCGGCGTCCTGGAAGATCTTCGGCATCCAGCCCATCACCACGTAGGCGCCGGTGGCCTGGAGGCCGAAGAAGCAGGCCATCGCCCAGGCCGTCCGGCTGCGGGTGATCGGCAGCCTGGCGGCGGCCGCCCCGCCCGCGCGCTCGCCGCGCTCGCGCTTGGTCAGCAGCACCGGGAGCCAGAGCAGCAGGGCCAGCGCGGCGAGACCGGCCCAGACGCCCAGGCCGTAGCGCCAGTCGCCGCCGAGCGCGCTGGTCATCGGCACGGTGACGGCGGCGGCCAGCGCGGTGCCGGCCGACAGCGCCATCGAGTACAGGCCGATCATCGGACCGACCTTGTCCGGGAAGTAGCGCTTGATCACCACCGGGATCAGCACGTTGGAGACCGCCACGCCGGCCAGCGCGAGCGCCGTCAGCAGCAGGAACACCGCGGTGCCGCCGGCGAAGGAGCGGGACAGCACGCCCAGGGTGATCGCGCCCATGCCGGCGGTGATCACGGCGATCGGGCCGATCCGCCGGGCCATCGAGGGCGCGGCGAAGCCGAACAGGCCGAAGCAGAGCGACGGGACGGCGGTGAGCAGCCCGGCGAGCGTCGGGTTCATCCCGAGGCCGGCGCGGACCTGGTCGAGCAGCGGTCCGAGGCTGGTGACCACGGGGCGCAGGTTGAAGGCGGCGGCGGCGATCGCGATGGCGAACAGCCAGCCCAGGTGCTTGCCGGAGGAGGGCGTGGAGGGCCGCTCGGTCTGCGGCCGGGCCTCGGTTCGTGGGGAGGCGGTGGTGTCTGCTGCGGGAGGCATGGGCGCCATCATAGAATGATGGGATGAATTGGCGCACCTTCGAATTGGCATGATGTGCCGACCCGCACCCCCACCGGACGCCGGCCCTCCCACCCGCCGGCCCCGTCCATCGAACCGTAGCCGCAAGGAGTACCCGTGGCGCTGTCCTCGCCGAGGCGCACCCCGCTGTCCGACCAGGTGATCGCGCAGCTGCGCGCCCAGATCACCTCCGGAGAGTGGCCCGTCGGCTCACGCATCCCCACCGAGGCCGCACTCGTCGAACAGCTCGGCGTCGCCCGCAACACCGTCCGCGAGGCCGTCCGCGCCCTCGCCCACAACGGGCTGCTCGACATCCGCCAGGGCTCCGGCACCTACGTGCTCGCCACCAGCGAGCTGGCCGGGGTCATGCACCGCCGCTTCGCCGACGCCGACCAGGCGCAGGTCGCCGAGCTGCGGGCCGCCCTGGAGACCTCCGCGGCCGGCCTCGCCGCGGCCCGCCGCACCGACCGCGACCTCGGCCTGCTGGACGCCGCGCTGGGCCGCCGCGAGAGCGCCTGGCACTCCGGCGACGCCGAGGACTTCATCCAGGCCGACGCCGCGTTCCACCAGGCCGTCGTCGCCGCCGCCCACAACGACGTGCTGGCCGCCGTCTACGCCGACCTCGGCGAGGTCACCCGCGCCCACCTGCGGCACGACGTCGGCCCCGAGCTGATCGCCGAGCGCTACATCGGCCACGCCACCATCCTCGACGCCATCCGGGCCGGCGACGCCCAGCGCGCCTCCGTCGAGGCCGGCCGCGCCATCGGCGCGTGCACCCCCGCCGACGCCTGAGGCGCCCCGGAACGACCTGGAACGTCCCGGAACGCCGCTGCCCGGCACCCCCACGAGGGTGCCGGGCAGCGGTGTGCGGCGAAGCGGTCAGGCGCCGATGGCGTGCAGACCGCCGTCGACGTGGATGATCTCGCCGGTGGTCTTCGGGAACCAGTCCGAGAGCAGCGCGACGATGCCGCGGCCGGCCGGCTCCGGGTCGGTCAGGTCCCACTTCAGCGGGGAGCGGTGGTTCCAGGTGTCCGCCAGGTCGCCGAAGCCCGGGATGGACTTGGCGGCCATCGAGCCGAGCGGGCCGGCCGAGATCAGGTTGCAGCGGATGTCCTGCTCGCCCAGGTAGCGCGCCAGGTAGCGGTTGGTCGACTCCAGGGCGGCCTTGGCCGGGCCCATCCAGTCGTACTGCGGCCAGGCGAACTGCGCGTCGAAGGTGAGACCGACGACCGAGCCGCCGTTCTGCATCAGCGGCAGCAGCGCCATGGTCAGCGACTTCAGCGAGAACGCCGAGACGTTCATCGCGGTGGCCACGGACTCCCACGGGGTGTCCAGGAAGTTGCCGCCCAGGGCGTCCTGCGGGGCGAAGCCGATCGAGTGGACGATGCCGTCCAGGGTCGGCAGGTGCTCGCGGACCGTGTCGGCGATGCCCGCCAGCTCCTCCGCGCTGGAGACGTCCAGCGGCAGCACGGTGACCGGCTTCGGCAGCTTCTTGGCGATCCGCTCGGTCAGGCTCGGGCGCGGGAACGCGGTGAGGATGATCTCCGCACCCTGCTCCTGGGCGAGCTTGGCGGCGTGGAAGGCGATGGAGGACTCCATCAGCACACCCGTGATCAGGATGCGCTTGCCCTCAAGGATTCCAGTCATGCTCAGTGACCCATGCCCAATCCGCCGTCCACGGGAATGACGGCTCCGGTGATGTACGCGGCCTCGTCCGAACCGAGGAACCGCACGGTGGACGCGACCTCGGCGGGCGACGCGTAGCGGCCCAGCGGCACGCCCGAGACGATGTCCGCGCGGCGCTCGTCGCTGAGCACGGCGGTCATGTCGGTGTCGACGAAGCCGGGGGCGACCACGTTGACGGTGATGTTGCGCGGGCCCAGCTCGCGCGCCAGCGACCGGGCGAAGCCGACCAGGCCCGCCTTGGACGCGGCGTAGTTCGACTGGCCCGGCGAGCCGGACAGGCCCACCACGGACGAGATCAGCACGACGCGGCCCTTGCGGGCGCGCATCATCAGCTTCGAGGCGCGCTTGACCACCCGGAAGGCCCCGGTCAGGTTGGTGTCCAGGACGGAGGTGAAGTCCTCCTCGGACATGCGCAGCAGCAGGGTGTCGTTGGTGATGCCCGCGTTGGCGACCAGCACCTGGACCGCGCCGTGCTTCTCCTCGATCTCGGTGAAGGCGGCGTCGACCTGCGCGGCGTCCGTGATGTCGCAGCGCACCGCGAGGACGTCGTACTTCTGCAGGGCCTCCGGCACCTCGCCCGAGCGGCTGGTGATGGCGACCTTGTCACCCGCCTCGGCGAAGGCCTGGGCGATCGCGAGGCCGATGCCCCGGTTTCCTCCGGTGACGAGAACCGAGCGGCTCAACGATCCACCTCTCTCCGTGTGTGCGGACGTACGTCGGAACGCGTACGCAGTGTGACGCTATCGGGCGGTCGGCGGTGTCGGCGCATCGGGCTCCCACAGCGCCGCACCGGAGGAACTGTCGCAATCCGACAATCCGTACCCGCAGCGCCCCGCACCTGCTCAGCCGCCCTGACCGAACCACGGCCGCAGCCCAGCCGGCGCCGCCGTACGGGAACAACACGGCCCCGCGCACCCGTTGCCCCCGTGGTGCGGGCCGACCCGGGACCGGCCGTACCGATCCCCGAAGGGTCCCGCGAGGAACGAAGGCAGGGCGCATGACCAAGGCACGGCCCAGGAGCACCCACCGGAACGGACGGCTGCTGGCCCTGACCGCCCTCGCGGCCGGCCTGGGAGCGGCCGCCTGGTCGCTGCGCGACCTGCCGGCGGCGTTCGGCCGGCGGCCGGACGGCGAGCACGAGGAGCGGGTGCGCGACTCGCCGCAGTACCGCGACGGCGTCTTCCACAACGCCCCCTCCACCCTGGCCCGGGCCACCACCGCCCCGGACATCGACCGCGGCACCATCCGCCGGATGCTGTTCGAGCGCGAGGGCCGCGTCCCCGCCCACCCCGTGCCGACCGTCCGCCCCGCCGGCGGCCCCGGCCCGGCCGCCGAGGGCGTGGCGATCACCTGGTACGGGCACGCCTCCGCGCTGGTGGAGATCGAGGGCTCCCGGGTGCTGCTCGACCCGATCTGGAGCGAGCGCTGCTCCCCCGCCGCGCACGTCGGCCCCAAGCGGCTGCACCCGGTGCCGGTGGAACTGGAGGAGCTGCCGCAGGTCGACGCCGTACTGATCTCGCACGACCACTACGACCACCTGGACATGGCGACGGTCAAGCGCCTGGTGCGCAGCCAGTCCGCGCCGTTCGCGGTGCCGCTGGGCATCGGCGGCCACCTGCGCCGCTGGGGCGTCCCGGAGCACCGCATCATCGAGCTGGACTGGGACGAGACCTGCACCCTCGGCGACCTGGTGCTCACCCTCACCTCGGCACACCACTTCTCCGGCCGCGGCCTGACCCGCAACACCACCCTGTGGGGCTCCTGGGTGATCGCCGGCCCCGACCGCAAGGTCTTCTACACCGGTGACTCCGGCTACTTCGAGGGCTACGCCCGGATCGGCGACCGGCACGGCCCCTTCGACGCCGCGCTGGTGCAGATCGGCGCCTACGACGCCGCCTGGGCCGACATCCACATGACCCCCGAGGACGCCGTGCGCGCCCACCGCGACCTCCAGGCGGGCCTGCTGGTGCCGGTGCACTGGTGCACCTTCAACCTGGGCCTGCACCCGTGGGCCGAGCCGATCGAGCGGCTGCTGGCCGAGGCCAAGGCGCAGGCCGTCCCGCTGGCCGTGCCGCGCCCCGGCGAGCGGGTCGACGTGGACAACCCGCCGGAGCTGGACGGCTGGTGGGAGATCGTCGGCTGACCGACCGGCCACCACGGCGGCGCACCGGCCGAAATGCGCTGGCCGAAACCCCCTGGACCGGCCATGATGCGGTGCGGGCGCCCCTGTGTGGCGCCGCACCGCCACCCTCCGCGACCAGGGAGCACGATTGCCTCCGATCCCTCCGGCCGACAGCGTCGGCGCCCCGCACGGGCGCGCCGTCGACCCGCTGTTCCTCGCCTTCCCGCTGCGCACCCTCGCCGACGCCGCCCTCACCCGGGCCCGCGAACTCGGCGCCGCCCACGCCGACTTCCGCCTGGAGCGGGTCCGCAGCGCCTCCTGGCGGCTGCGCGACGCCCGCCCGGCCGGCACCTCCGACAGCGTGCAGCTCGGCTTCGCCGTCCGGGTGCTGTTGGACGGCGCCTGGGGCTTCGCCGCCGGGGTGGACCTCACCGCCGACGCGGCGGCGCGGGTCGCCGAGCAGGCCGTCGCGGTGGCCCGCCTGTCCGGCGGGATCAGCCGGGCCGCCGGCTCCGCCGAACGGGTCGAGCTGGCCGACGAGCCGGTGTACCGGGACGCCACCTGGGTCTCCTCCTACGAGGTGAACCCCTTCGAGGTGCCGGACGCGGAGAAGACCGCACTGCTCGCCGAGTGGAGTTCGCGGCTGCTGGCCGCCGAGGGCGTCTCGCACGTCCAGGCGAGCCTGCTGACCGTCCAGGAGAACAAGTTCTACGCGGACACCGCGGGCACCGTCACCACCCAGCAGCGGATCCGGCTGCACCCCACGCTGGAGGCCACCTCGGTGGACGAGCGCACCGGGGCCTTCGACTCGATGCGCACGCTGGCCCCGCCGGTCGGGCGCGGCTTCGAGTACCTCACGGGGGCCCGGGGGTCGTCCCCCGACGGCCGGGGCCTGCCCGCGACGGGCTGGGACTGGGACGCCGAACTCGCCGAACTGCCCACCCTGCTGGCCGAGAAGATGAAGGCGCCGAGCGTCCGGGCCGGCCGCTACGACCTGGTCATCGACCCGTCCAACCTCTGGCTGACCATCCACGAGTCGATCGGCCACGCCACCGAGCTGGACCGCGCCCTCGGCTACGAGGCCGCCTACGCCGGCACCTCCTTCGCCACCTTCGACCGGCTCGGCTCGCTCAGGTACGGCTCCGAGCTGATGCACGTCACCGGCGACCGCACCGCCGAGCACGGCCTGTCCACGATCGGCTACGACGACGAGGGCGTCGCCACCCAGTCCTGGGACCTGGTCAAGGACGGCACCCTGGTCGGGTACCAACTCGACCGCGGCATGGCCAAGCTGAAGGGTTTCGAGCGCTCCAACGGCTGCGCCTTCGCGGACTCCCCGGCCCACGTGCCGGTGCAGCGGATGGCCAACGTCTCGCTCCAGCCCGCCGCCGACGGCCCGGACACCGAGGGCCTGTTCGCCGGGGTGGAGAACGGCCTGTACATCGTCGGCGACCGCTCCTGGTCGATCGACATGCAGCGCTACAACTTCCAGTTCACCGGCCAGCGCGCCTACGCCATCAAGAACGGCGAACTCGCCGGCCAGGTCAAGGACTTCGCCTACCAGGCGACCACCACCGACTTCTGGGGCTCGATGACGGCGGTCGGCGGCCCGCAGACCTACGTCCTCGGCGGCGCCTTCAACTGCGGCAAGGCGCAGCCCGGCCAGATCGCGGCGGTCAGCCACGGCTGCCCGTCGGCGCTGTTCCGCAACGTCAACGTGCTCAACACCCAGCAGGAGGCGGGTCACTGATGACCGCGATGCAGCCCCACGAACTGGTCGAGCTGGCACTCGGCCTCGCCCGCGCCGACGGCTGCGTGGTGATCGCCGACGAGGAGTCCACCGCCAACCTGCGCTGGGCCGGCAACTCGCTGACCACCAACGGCGTCACCCGCGGCCGCCGCCTCACCGTGATCGCCACCGTGGCCGGGGCCGAGGGCACCGCCTCCGGCGTGGTCTCCCGCGAGGCCGTCACCCCGGACGAGGTGGAGGGCCTGGTCCGCGCCGCCGAGGAGGCCGCCCGCGCGGCCGGCCCGGCCGAGGACGCCCAGCCGCTGGTGGCCGACCGGCCGTCCTCCCCGGACTTCACCCGGCCGCCCGCCGAGACCTCGATCGCGGTGTTCGACGCCTTCGGCCCGGCCCTCGGCGAGGCCTTCGCCCGGGCCGCCGCACAGGGCGAACTGCTGTACGGCTTCGCCCGGCACGAGGTGGTCAGCAGCTACCTGGGCACCTCCACCGGCCTGCGGCTGCGCCACGACCAGCCGACCGGCATGGTCGAGATCAACGCCAAGACCGCCGACCTGTCCGGCTCCGCCTGGGCCGGCGCCGCCACCCGGGACTTCTCCGACGTGGACGTCACCGCCCTGCACACCGAGCTGACCAAGCGCCTCGGCTGGGGCGCCCGCAAGGTGGACCTGCCGGCCGGCCGGTACGAGACGCTGCTGCCGCCCTCGGCCGTCGCCGACCTGATGCTCTGCCTCGCCTGGTCCGCCGTCGGCCGCGACGCCCACGAGGGCCGCACCGTCTTCTCCAAGCCCGGCGGCGGCACCCGGATCGGCGACAAGCTCGCCGGGCTGCCGCTGACGCTGCGCACGGACCCGGCCGAACCCGGCCTGGAGTCGGAGCCGTTCGTCCTCGCGCACTCGACCGGCGGGGACATCTCGGTCTTCGACAACGGCCTGCCGATCGACGCCACCGAGTGGATCCGCGAGGGCGTGCTGACCGACCTGGTCACCAGCCGCCACTCCGCCGGCCTCACCGGCCTGCCGCTGCGCCCGTTCGGCGACAACCTGGTGCTGGAGACGGCCGACCAGGACAGCGCGCCGACCCTGGACGAGATGATCGCCCGCACCGAGCGCGGCCTGCTGCTCACCTGCCTCTGGTACATCCGCGAGGTGGACCCGGCGACACTGCTGCTCACCGGCCTGACCCGGGACGGCGTCTACCTGGTCGAGAACGGCGAAGTCGTCGGCGCGGTCAACAACTTCCGGTTCAACGAGTCCCCGGTGGACCTGCTGGACCGGATCACCGAGGCGGGCCGCACCGAGCGCTGCCTGCCCCGCGAGTGGAGCGACTACTTCACCCGCACCGCGATGCCACCCGTGCGTGTCGCGGACTTCAACATGAGTTCGGTCAGCCAGGCCTCATAGCCACTGACCAACGGGGGGATACGAGAGACATGATGGACGAGAAGCGGCTGGTCAAGACGAGCAAGATGCTGTCGCGCATCCTGCGGCACGAACCGGAGCGGGTGGGCGTCACGCTGGACGAGTCCGGCTGGATCCGGATCGACGTGCTCCTCACCGCCCTCGCGGCGAAGGGCAACCGGCTGACCAGGGCCGATCTGGACCACGTGGTGGCGACCAACAACAAGCGCCGCTTCGGCTACTCCGCGGACGGTCTCTCGATCCGCGCCAACCAGGGCCACACGGTGGCGGTCGACCTCGGCCTGGCCGCCACCGTGCCGCCCCCGGTGCTCTACCACGGCACCGCCGACCGCCACCTGGCGTCGATCTTCCGGGAGGGCCTGCGCCCGATGGCCCGGCAGGACGTCCACCTGTCCGCGGACACCGAGACCGCGGTCCGGGTCGGCGCCCGGCACGGCCGCCCGGTGGTGCTGACCGTGAACGCGGCCGCGATGGCGGCGGCCGGCCACGAGTTCCGGATCAGCGACAACGGCGTCTGGCTCGCCGACGCCGTCCCGCCGCAGTTCCTCTCCCGGCGGTCGTGAGGCCCCTCGCCCCGCCGTTCCGCTTGCCCGTCCCGATCGGCCGTCCCGATCGGCCGGACAGTCCCTTCGCACACCCGACCGGGTGGGTCCGCCCCACCCGGTCTCGTCGTCCCCGCTGCCCAGGCGTACCGTGAGGAGGCCGCGCGGCGAGTCGCGCGGGAGCGTGGACGAGGGCGGTAGGACATGGGCAAGAGCGCCGACGGTGAACAGCAGGTCCACCGGATCACGGGAGCGCGGAGCAGCCTCACCGAGGACGTCCGCGGGCGGCAGCGCCGCTACGTGGTCTCGATGCTGCTCCGGACGGTCTGCGTGCTGCTCGCCGTGGTGCTGTGGGACGTCCAGCGGTGGCTGGCGTTCGCGGCGCTGGCCGGCGCCGTGCTGCTGCCGTACTTCGCCGTCCTGATCGCCAACGCGGGCCGGGAGCGGGCGCCGGGACTGCCGAGCACCTTCGACATCCCGCTGGACACCCCGCTGATGCTCGGCCCCGGTGGGACGGGTGGGAGGGGTGGGGCAGCTGGGGCCCCCGGTACAGATGGGGCAAAGTCCGCTGCCACCGATCCTTCACAGGGCCCGAACTGACCGTCCGTTTCGCGACGTTTCGAGAGAATCCGGCTCGAAGAAAGCTCAGAAGAAGCTCAGATTAATCATGCAAGACCTCCCCATCCGAGGCCCCTGGCGTGACATACTGCGTACGCGCTCCGCATCCCCCGTCGGAGCGACGGACCGACGCCGGGCGGCTCCCCCCGTGGCTGCCCGGCGTCGCCATGCCCGGATCCGGGCGGGCTCCCTCCGGGCCGCGCGGAGCGCGTGAAACACTGGCGGTGCAGACCACCCGCCTAGCGCTGAGGACGACCCGATGGACACCCCGCAGACGCCGATCTGCTCCGCCAAGGGCTGCCGGGCGCACGCCCGTTGGGTGCTGGTGTGGAACAACCCCAAGCTGCACACCCCGGACCGCCGCAAGACCTGGCTCGCCTGCGACGAGCACCGTGAGCACCTGTCCCAGTTCCTCGGCGTGCGCGGCTTCCTCAAGGAGGTCGTCGCCTTCACCGACTGGACCCCGGAGACGTCCGAGTCGTCCTGACCGCCCGGGCGCCCTGACCTCCCACGCCGTCCGAGCCCCGCTAGCCGCCGATCGCCGACATCGGCCGCTCGGGCTGGTGGAACTCCGGGTCGTCGATCCCGGCCCCGGCCTTCTTGCCCCACATCGCCGCCCGCCACAGCGCGCCCAGCTCGGCGTCGTCCGCGCCCGAGCGCAGGGCGGTGCGCAGGTCCGTCTCCCCGGTCGCGAACAGGCAGTTGCGCACCTGCCCGTCGGCGGTCAGCCTGGTCCGGTCGCAGGCCCGGCAGAACGGGCGGGTGACGGAGGCGATCACGCCGACCTGGGCCGGGCCGCCGTCCACCAGCCAGCGTTCGGCGGGCGCCGCGCCCCGGCGGGCGGACGGCTCCGGGGTGAGCGTGAACCGCGCACCGAGCAGGTCGAGGATCTCCTCGGCGGTGACCATCGCGGAGCGGTCCCAGCCGTGCTGGGCGTCCAGCGGCATCTGCTCGATGAAGCGCAGCTCGTAGCCGTGCTCCAGGCACCAGGCCAGCAGGTCGGGCGCCTCGTGGTCGTTGACCCCGCGCATCAGCACCGCGTTCAGCTTGACCGGCGTCAGCCCGGCGGCCTCGGCGGCGGCCAGCCCGGCCAGCACGTCCTGGTGGCGGTGGCGGCGGGTGAGGGTGTGGAACACCTCGGGGTCGAGGGTGTCCAGCGAGACGTTGACCCGGTCGAGCCCGGCCTCGCGCAGCGCCGTCGCGGTACGGGCCAGCCCGATGCCGTTGGTGGTGAGGGACAGCTCGGGGCGCGGATCCAGCTCCGAGCAGGCGGCGACGATGGCGACCAGGCCGGGGCGCAGCAGCGGCTCGCCGCCGGTGAAGCGGACCTCCCGGACGCCCAGGTCGCGCACCGCGAGGGTGACCAGCCGGACGATCTCCTCGTCGGTCAGCAGCTCGGGCTTGGCCAGCCAGCGCAGGCCCTCTTCCGGCATGCAGTAGGTGCAGCGGAGGTTGCACCGGTCGGTGAGGGATACCCGCAGGTCGACGGCCTGGCGTCCGAAGGTGTCGAGCAGCACGTGCGTCCCTTCCCGAGAATGCGGCCGGCCCGGCCACCGTCACGGCGGGCCGGGCCAGCATAGTCATCGCCGGTCGGTCGGTGGGCGCCCGGTCAGTGGGCGCCCAGCCCGGTCAGCGCCCGAACCTCCAGTTCAGCGTACTTCGCCGGGTCGGGTCGGTCCTTGGACAGCAGGGTGGCGATCCACCCGGCCAGGAAGCCGATCGGGATGGAGACCAGGCCCGGGTTCTCCAGCGGGAACCAGTGGAAGTCGGTGTCCGGGAACAGCGAGGTCTTCGCGCCGGAGACCACCGGGGAGAAGACCACCAGCACCACCGAGCTGATCAGGCCGGCGTAGACCGAGCTGACCGCGCCGGAGGTGGTGAAGCGCTTCCAGAACAGCGAGTAGAGCAGGGTCGGCAGGTTCGCCGAGGCGGCCACCGCGAAGGCCAGGGCGACCAGGGCGGCGGTGTTGAGCTTGCCCGCGAAGAGGCTGAGCACGATGGCCACCGCGCCGATCGCGACGGCGGCCCACTTCGCCGAGAGCACCTCCTGCTTCTCGGTGGCCTTGCCGCGCCGGATCACGTTGGCGTACAGGTCGTGCGCGAAGGAGGCGGAGGACGCCAGGGTGAGTCCGGCGACCACGGCCAGGATGGTGGCGAAGGCGACGGCGGAGATCACCGCGAGCAGGATCGCGCCGCCGGTGGTGCCGGAGCCTCCGCCGAGCACCTCGGCCAGCTGCGGGGCCGCCGTGTTGCCGGAGGCGTTGGCCGCCTTGATCGCCTTGGGGCCGACCAGCGCCGCCGCGCCGAAGCCGAGCGCCAGGGTCATCAGGTAGAAGACGCCGATGATGCCGATCGCCCAGAGCACCGACTTCCGGGCCGCCTTGGCGGTGGGCACGGTGTAGAAGCGGACCAGGATGTGCGGCAGGCCTGCGGTGCCGAGCACCAGCGCGATCCCGAGGCTGATGAAGTCGAGTTTGCTGGTGTCGCTGGCCCCGTACTTCAGCCCCGGTTCGAGGAAGGCCGCGCCCTTGCCGCTCGCGCTGGCGGCGGCGCCGAGCAGTTCCGAGGGGTTGAAGTGGTACTTGGCGAGCACCAGGACGGTCATCAGCGCGGTGCCGGCGATCAGCAGCACGGCCTTGACGATCTGCACCCAGGTGGTGCCCTTCATGCCCCCTATCACCACGTAGACGACCATCAGCGCGCCGACCGCGACGATGGTCCAGCGCTTGGCGGCGTCCCCGTTGACCCCGAGCAGCAGGGCGACCAGCGTCCCGGCGCCGACCATCTGGGCGAGCAGGTAGAAGATCGACACCACGATGGTGGAGACGCCCGCCGCGGTGCGCACCGGGCGCTGGCGCATCCGGAACGCGAGGACGTCCGCCATGGTGAAGCGGCCGGAGTTGCGCAGCGGTTCGGCGATCAGCAGCAGCGCGACCAGCCAGGCGACCAGGAAGCCGATCGAGTAGAGGAAGCCGTCGTAGCCGGAGAGCGCGATGGCGCCGGCGATGCCGAGGAAGGACGCGGCGGACATGTAGTCGCCGGAGATGGCCAGGCCGTTCTGGAATCCGGTGAAGCCGCGGCCGCCGGCGTAGAAGTCGGCCGCGTCCTTGGTCTGCCGCCCGGCCCAGACGGTGATCGCGAGGGTGGCCAGCACGAACAACCCGAAGAGGGTCATCGTGATGCCGCGGTGCTCCGTGGCGGAGCTGGCGAGCAGGGTCATTCGGCGGACTCCCGGGGAGCGTGGACGACGGCGCCGTGGGCCTCGCGGATCGCGGCGGCGGTCGGGTCGATCCGCCGGTCGGCGTAGCGGGCGTACCAGGCGGCGATGGCGAAGGTGGTGACGAACTGCAGCAGCCCCAGCACCAGGGCCACGTTGATGTGCCCGACGACCTTGGCGCCCATCAGGCCGGGCGCGTAGCAGGAGAGCAGCACGTAGAGCAGGTACCAGAGCACGAAGCCGATGGTGACCGGGAAGGCGAAGCTCCGGAACGAGCGCCTCAGGGTACGGAACTCCTCGCTCTCATCGATGAGTTGGACTTCCGTAGGGGTAGTGGTGATCGGCGGCGAATCCACTCTGTCTCTCCTCACTCCTTCGGCGTAGCGGTCGCACACGGGGAACGATCGGACGTGAGGGGCGTCACAATCCGTGTGCGCGCCGCGCAATGCTAGGAGCGTCGCGCCCGCCCCGAAAGGGGTTGACCGCGATCAGCCAGTCGTTCACCCTCTCGCACTATCCAATTGGCCGAAAACCACCACTCGCGCCACTTCACAACACCGCCGCCACATGCCGAAGGGGCGGCACCGTCCAGCAGTGCCGCCCCTTCTGACGCATCGTCAGAAAGTGATCCGGACCTTCAGCGCCGAGCGGTCGTCCATCGCCCGGTACCCGTCCGGGACACCGTCCAGGCCCACCGTGCGGTCGAACACCAGACCCGGCTCAATGGCCCCGGAGAGGACGTCCGGCAGCAGGTCGGGGATGTAGGCGCGGGCCGGGGCGACGCCGCCGTTGAGCGAAACGTTTCGGCCGAACATCTGACCGATGTCGACGCCCGCACTGCCGCCGTGCGGAACGCCGACGTAGCCCACCGCGCCGCCGTCCCGGGCGATCGAGACGGCCGTACGCATCGACTCCTCGGTCCCGACCGCCTCCAGGACGGCGTGCGCGCCCTGGCCGCCGGTCAGCTCCTTCACCGCCTCGATCGCGGCCTCGCCGCGCTCGGCCACCACGTCGGTCGCGCCGAAGCGCCGGGCCAGGTCGGTGCGGGCGGTGTGCCGGCCCAGCGCGATGATCCGGTCCGCGCCCAGCCGGTGCGCCGCCAGCACGCCGCACAGGCCCACCGCGCCGTCGCCGACCACGGCGACCGTCACGCCCGGGCGCACCCGGGCCGACACGGCGGCATGGTGCCCGGTGGCCATCACGTCGGACAGCGCCAGCAGCCCCGGCAGCAGCTTCTCGTCGCCCGCGGCCTCCTTCGGCAGCTTCACCAGCGTGCCGTCCGCGAACGGCACCCGCACCGCCTCGCCCTGGCCGCCGTCGGAGCCGACCTCGCCCCAGAACCCGCCGTGCGGGCAGGAGGTCTGCAGGCCCTCCCGGCAGAAGTCGCAGCTGCCGTCCGACCAGACGAACGGCGCCACCACCAGGTCGCCGGGCGCGAAGCCGCGCACCTCGGCGCCCGCCTCCTCGACCACGCCCAGGAACTCGTGCCCGATCCGCTGCCCGGCCACCCGCTGGGCCACCCCGCGGTACGCCCACAGGTCGCTGCCGCAGATGCAGGCGTTCACCACCCGCACCACGACGTCCGTCGGGTGCTGGATCACCGGGTCCGGGACCTCTTCGATCCGGATGTCATTGGGGCCGTGGATCACGGTGGCGCGCATGGGAGTTCGTCCTTACGGAGTCGGCCGTCGGGGGGTGTCGGCAGCCGGTTGACGGCGTCGACCGGCTAGGCGACGCCTATGCGGAATACTCTATTCCGGTCGCTCGGCCGGAACATTTCGACCGGACGCGGGCCCGACGGCGCTTATCCTGTTGGACCATGCACCCGATCCAGCCCGAGACGTACGGCGCGCCGCGGACCGTCCAGGTCCCCGCCCAGCGCACCGCCGCCCCCGCCGAGGGCTTCGCGGTGGTCGACGTCGAGACCACCGGCCTCGGCCGCTCGGACCGCGTCATCTCGGCGGGCGTCTACCAGCTGGACCCGGACGGCGAGGTCACCGACCACTGGTACACCCTGGTCAACCCCCAGCGGGACCCGGGCCCGGTCTGGATCCACGGCCTCACGTCGGAGCTGCTCTCCGGCGCCCCGACCTTCCCGCAGATCGCCGACGAGTTCGCCGACCGGCTGAACGGCCGGGTGCTGGTCGCCCACAACGCGCTCTTCGACTGGAACATGATCTCGCGCGAGTTCTCCCGGGCCGGCCTGCGCGCCCCGGTCGAGCAGCGGATCTGCACCATGGTGCTCTCCCGCGACCTGCGGCTGCCGCTGCCCAACGGCAAGCTGTCCTCGCTCGCCGCCCACTTCGGCGTCCGCCAGCAGCACGCGCACAACGCCCTGGACGACGCCCGGGTGCTCGCCGAGGCGTTCCGCCCCAGCCTGCACCTGGCCCGCCAGGGCGGCGTCCCGCTGCCGGTGCAGGCCTGCGTCGCCGTCACCGACCTCGGCGAGGACGAGCCCGCCACCCCCGGCCGCGCCTCCTGGACCGGCGCCGCCTACCGCCAGGCCAAGAAGCGCCCGCCCTGCCCGTACCCCAACCCGGGACGCTGGGAGGACGGCAAGCCGCTGGTGCAGGGCATGCGGGTGGCCTTCACCGGCGACACCGCCACCGACCGGGAACTGCTGGAGGACCGCGCCGCCGAGGCCGGCCTGCACATCGCCACCTCGGTGAGCCGGCTCACCAGCCTGCTGGTCACCAACGAGCCGACCAGCTGGAGCGGCAAGGCCCGCCGGGCCCGCGAGGTCGGCACGCCGGTGGTCGGCGAGGACGCCTTCCTCCAACTGCTCCGCGAAGTCGCCCCGCACCCCGGTGCGTGAGCCGGATGTGAAGTCGGCGTACCGTGCCCATGTGTACCGTTTTCTGCTGACCCGCCAGTGGCTGATCACCATGCTGATCGCGCTGCTGCTGATCCCCGCGACGATCGAGCTGGGCTTCTGGCAGCTGCACCGCCACGAGGCGCGGGTGGCCCGGAACGACCTGATCGGCAAGGCCCTCACCGTCGCCCCCGTGCCGTTCGACACGGTGTCGTCGGCCCCCGGCTTCGCGGTGCCCAAGGACCTCATCTGGCACCCGGTGACGGCCACCGGGCAGTACGACACGGCGCACGAGTTCGTCGTCCGCAAGCGGACCGACTCCAGCGGGGACACGATCGGCTACTTCGTCATCACCCCGCTCAAGCTCTCCGACGGCAGGGGCAGCATCCTGGTCAACCGCGGCTGGGTGGCCGGCGACGGCGGCGCCACCGCCTACCCGACGGTCCCGGCCGCCCCGACCGGCGAGGTCTCCCTCACCGGTCGGATGCGCGCCGACGAGACCACGGGCAGCAGCGGCATCAAGGACCGCACCGGCCTGCCCGACCGGCAGTTCAACCTGATCAACACCGAGCAGCAGGCCAAGGAGACCGGCGTCACCACCGTGCTCGGCGGCTACCTGGAGCTCACCGCCACCACCCCGGCCCCCGCCGACCAGCCCGAGCTGATCCCCGAGCCCAACCACTCCGACATCGGCCCGCACATGGCGTACGCGATCCAGTGGTGGCTGTTCACCGCGATGATCCCGGTCGGGGTCGGGGTGCTGGCCCGCCGCGAGGCCAAGGACCGGGCCAAGCAGGCCGCCGAGGCCGAGGTGCCGGTCGAGGCCGTACCGGCGGCCTGAGGCCCCGGCCCGGGAGAGCGCCCCGGAGAACCGCCTACAGCACGTCCTCCAGCTCGCGCAGCAGCCGCGCCTTGGCCCGGGCGCCGACCACCGAACGCACCGGCTCGCCGCCGCGGAACACCATCAGCGTCGGCATCGACAGCACCCCGTACGCCGCCTGGGTGCGCGGATTGCGGTCCACGTCCACGCTGACCACCCGCAGCCGGTGCGCCTCCTCACGGGCGACGTCCGCCAGCACCGGCGCCATCATCCGGCACGGCGGGCACCAGTCCGCCGTAAAGTCCACCAGCACCGGCCCTTCGGCCGCCAGCACCTCCGCGGCGAACGTGTCGTCCGTCACCGCGGGCACCCCTGGGATCTGCACCATCGTCTACTCCTTCGCCCATTCGTTCGCCAGTTCACAGCGCGGCGGCTGTCCGGAGGGCTCGGCCGCCAGCCCGTCCCGGGCCCGTACCGCCCGGTCGAACTGCCCGGCCACCTGGGCCCGGACGTCCTGCAGCCGGGTGATGCACTCGTCCAGTTCGGCGAGCTTGCGCCGGTACACCTCCAGCGAGGCCGGGCAGGAGTCGCCTTCGGGGTGGCCCGCCTGGAGGCACTCCACGAACGGGCGGGTCTCCTCCAGGCCGAACCCGAAGTCCTGCAGCGTCCGGATCTGCCGCAGCAGCCGCAGGTCCTCCTCGTCGTACGCCCGGTAGCCGTTGCCCGCCCGGCGGGCCGGCAGCAGGCCGAGCTGCTCGTAGTACCGCAGCGCCCGGGTGGTCGTCCCCGCCCGCTCCGCCAGCTCCCCGATCCGCATCCCCGCACCCGCTCTCCCGGCCCGCCTCCGCACGCCGCCGGGACCGACGGTAGACCTTGACCCGGACGTCAACGCCAGCCCGGCTCCGACCGCCCCCGGCGTCACGTCACCCCGCCCCAGCCCCCGGCACTCCCCCTCGCGCCCGCCACCCGGCAGGATGGGCCCCATGGATCTTGGACTGAAGGACAAGGTGTACGTGGCCACCGGCGCCACCCGGGGCCTCGGCTTCGCCGCCGCCCGGGAGCTGGCCGCCGACGGAGCACGGGTGCTGGTCAGCGGGCGCGGCAAGGAGTCCGTGGCCGCCGCCGTCGCCGAGCTGGACGCCATCGGCGGCGCCGGGACGGCCCACGGCCTGGCCGCCGACAACGCCGACCCGGCGACCGCCGAACGGCTGATCGCCGAGGCGACCGGGCACTTCGGCCGGCTCGACGGCGTGCTGATCAGCGTCGGCGGCCCCCAGGCCGGCCCGGTGGCCACCGCCCCCGAGGAGGCCTGGCGCGACGCGTTCGAGTCGGTCTTCCTCGGCGCGCTGCGGCTCGCCCGCGCCGCCGCCGCAGCCCTCGGCGAGGGCGGCGTGATCGGCTTCGTGCTCTCCGGCTCGGTGCGCCAGCCGATCCCCGGCCTGGGCATCTCCAACGGCCTGCGCCCGGGGCTGGCGATGGCCGCCAAGTCCCTCGCCGACGAGCTCGGCCCGCGCGGCATCCGGGTGGTGGGCCTGCTCCCGGCCCGGATCGACACCGACCGGGTGCGCGAGCTGGACTCCCTGGGCGGCGACCCGGACGCCGCCCGCGCCCAGGCCGCCGCGACCATCCCGCTCGGCCGCTACGGCACCCCGGAGGAGTTCGGCAAGGTCGCGGCCTTCCTGCTCTCCCCCGCCGCCTCCTACCTGACCGGTGTGATGATCCCCGTCGACGGCGGCGCCCTGCGCCCCCTCTAGGGCGTGTACGGGGGCGGGCGCCCGGCTCCGCCCGCCCCCGGTTCACTCCACCCGCGGGGGTCTGCGCCGCCCGCGGCGCCGTCGCGACTCGGGCCGGGCGGCCTGGAGGATCCGGATCCGCAGGTCTGCGGGGAGTTCCGGGAGGCCCAGGCTGGTCCGGGCGTCGGTTCGCGGGCCGGTGTCGAAGTGCTCCACCAGGGCCGCCGGATCGCCGCCGGGGGTGAGCCGGACGGCGCCCCGCAGCCGCGGGTGCCCGGGTGCGCGCACCAGGCGTACGCCCGCGCGCTCGACTTCGGGGAGCGTGGCCGTCCCGGTCTCCAGCGCCTCTTCCAGCGCCCGGGTGCGGACCCGCAGCCGGAGTCCGGTGGCGCCGGGCGTCGGCACGACGAGGCCGGCCGGGCCGCTGCGCCGCAGCTGCGCCACCAGCCACCAGGCGGTGCCCGCGACCACCACGGCCAGCCCGCCGATGACGGTGGGCCACCACCAGGCCGAATCCGCCCAGCGGGTGCGCGAGCGGGCACTGAGCACCGGCTGGTCCGGGGAGGTGAGCGGCCACCAGCCCGGCGGGTCGGCGCCGAGGCGCCGGTACAGGTCGAGCCCGCCGGCCAGCACCAGCACGCCGGCGGCCAGCAGCACCGCCCCGACCACCCCCAGCAGCACCCGGTTGACGGCCGTCCGCCTCATCCCGCCGCCCCCACCCCGGGCCCCGCCCCGGGCGCCGCCCGCACGTCGAGGCGCAGCGGCCGGGCCAGCGTCACCCGTGCCAGCTCGTCGCGCAGTTGGCGCTGGACCGACACCGGGTCCGCCGCCCCGATGAGGGTGACCCGGACGCGCCGGCGGCTGATCCGGATCCGCAGCTGGTCGATGCCCTGGAGTCCGGCGGCGCGGTCGGCGAGCAGGTGCCCGATGCCGGCCCGGTCGATGACGGCGCCGGTGTCGCCGTGCCGGCGCAGCGGGAGCCAGCGGCCGAGACCGGGGGCGAGGGCCAGCCAGAGCAGCGCCCCGCCGAGGAGGACGGCGGCGCCGGCACCCACCAGCGCCCACAGGTAGTCGAGGTGACGGGTGGCCAGTTCGTCGGCGATCCGGGCGCGCCACCGGCGGGTCGGGTACCCGGCGCGGACGGCGATCACGTCGTACAGCAGCGCGCCCGCGAGCACCAGCAGCACGGTGGCGACGAGCGCCGCGACGACGGCCCGCGGCGCCCGCGGCCGCCGCACCTTCTCCGGCGGGGGCCCGTCCCCGGCCGCCGTCGCCTCCTCGCCGGGCACCGGTTCGCCCCCCGCACTCATGACACTCCCCCGGTCACCAGCCGCTCCACGACGACGACCACCTCGGACACCCTGGTCCCGGTGAACCCGGCGACCTGCGCGGCGACGCGTTCGCGGACGGCCCGGGCGAGCGCCGCGAGGTCGGCGGGGAAGGGCAGTGCGACGGCGACCCGGACGGTCACGGTGCTGCCGGGCGTGGCCACCGAGACGGCGGGCGGTGCGCCCTTCGCGGTGCGGCCGGTCCAGGCGTCGGCGAGGGCCTCGCGGGCGGCCCGGGCCGCGATGCGGGCGTAGACGCGGTCGGCGATCCGGAGTCGGCCCCGGGCGGCGGGTTCGCGGCGGGCACTGGTGGTGGGAGCCGCCATCAACGGCGCCGGTCGCGGCCGCGGAGCAGGTCGCCGAGGTCGCCCAGCTCGATGTCGCCCTCCAGCAGACGGCCGGCCACGAAGCCGACCAGCCCGAGCGCGGCGACCAGCAGGAACGCCGCGAAGCCGCCGAAGTACCCGGCGAAGCCGAGGGCCATGCCCACCACCAGGCCGACGATGGCCAGGTTCATCCGCTACTCCTCGTCCTCGCTGCCGCCCGCCGCCGGGCGCTTCGTGGGCTCGCTACTTGAGCTTGGGCCGCTGCCCCGCGACGACCGTCTCCTCTTCCTCCTCCTCGACGTCCGGCTCGTCGGGGAGGTGGACGTCGTTGACCGCGATGTTGACCTCGACGACTTCCAGGCCGGTCATCCGCTCGACCGCGTCGATGATGTTCTCCCGCACCTGCCGGGCGAGTTCGGGGATGACCACGCCGTACTCGACGACCAGGGCGATGTCGATGGCGGTCTGCTTCTCGCCGACCTCGGCCTTGATGCCGCGCCCGACGCCGGACTTGCCGCCCGGCACCCGGTCGCGCATCGCGCCGAAGGTGCGGGAGAGGCCGGAGCCGAGGGCGTGGATGCCGTTGACCTCGCGGGCGGCCATCCCGGCGATCTTCTCGACCACGCCGACGGCCAGCGCCGTGCGGCCGCGCTCGCCGGTCGGCTTGCCGGCGTCGGTCGCGGCGGAGGCGGCGGACGGCGAGGACGGCGCGTGGACGGCGGAGCCGGCGGCCGCGACGTGGCCGGGGTTCTTGTGCATGGTGGCGGGGGTCGGAGTGTCAGGCATGGGGGCGCATCTCCCGTCGTACGGCTCCAGCTATATCGCAAATCCCCATAACTCTGGCATTGCGCCACGTTCCGCGCCCGCCGGGGAGGGCCGCCGGGACGCCACCGGGGCGCTTCCGGGGCGCTTCCGGGAACGTCGAGGGCCCGGTCCGGGGAGCACTCCCCGGACCGGGCCCGTTCACACGACGCAACCCGGCTAGTCGCCGATCCCGGCGAGGTCCCGCAGGCGGCGGGCCTGCGCCGCCCGTTCGGCCGAGCGCTGCTCGTCGAAGGAGCGGCCGGCGGCGCCCTGGAGCAGGGCCTTGGTCTCGATGACGGCGTTGCGCGGCGCGGCCAGCAGGGCGGCGGCGAGGTCGCGGGCGGCGGCGTCCAGTTCCGCACCGGGGACGGCCAGGTTGGCCAGCCCGATGGCGGCGGCCTCCTCGGCGCCGACCCAGCGGCCGGTGGCGCAGATCTCCAGCGCCCGGGCGTAGCCGACGAGTTCGGTGAGCGGCTTGGTGCCGGCCAGGTCGGGGACGAGGCCGAGCGAGGTCTCCTTCATGGCGAACTGGACGTCGTCGGCGACGACGCGCAGGTCGCAGCCGAGGGCGAGCTGGAAGCCGGCGCCGACGGCATGGCCCTGGACGGCGGCGATGGAGACCAGGTCGGGGCGGCGCCACCAGGTGAAGGCCTGCTGGTAGGAGGCGATGGTGTCGTCGAGCTCCTGGTCGGGGGCGCCGGCGAGCTGGAGGAAGGTGGGCTCGCCGGGGATGCCCTCGGGGGTGAACATGGCCCGGTCCAGGCCCGCCGAGAAGGAGACGCCCTCCGCGCGCAGCAGGACCACCCGGACGCCGCCGGGCAGGTCGCGGCCGGCGGCGGCGAGGGCGCGCCACAGGGCGGGCGACTGGGCGTTGCGCCGCTTGGGCTGACACAGGGTGACGACGGCGAGCTCGCCGTCGATCTCCAGGCGGACGCCGTCCTGCTCCCAGCTCGGGGCCTGCGGGTCGGTGGCGGGGGCGGTCATGCGGGGACCTCCGGTGGCGAGGGGCTTGGCTACCGGAGAGTAACAAACCTGGGCGCGCGGCGGCAGGGCGCCGGCCCGGAAAGATCGACGGAAGGGGAGCGCCCGGGGGCGGACGACACCCCGGACATGACGATCGGCGGCCGGTCCACTCGACCCGAGGGCGGACGATCGGTTCTCGTCTCCCCGGTCGGCGCCCTGCCGCCGCGCCATTCAGCCATAAGCTGACGGACCGTCAGGAACCGGCCCCGGCGGTCGCCTTGTTCTTGCCACGCGTGGCACCACCGCGGCCCCGGAGAATGACTCCGGACTCGCTCAGCATCCGGTGCACAAAGCCGTACGAACGACCGGTCTCCTCCGCGAGAGCGCGAATGCTCGCCCCGGAGTCGTACTTCTTCTTGAGATCGGCCGCGAGCTTCTCACGCGCGGCACCGGTTACCCGGCTGCCCTTTTTCAGAGTCTCGGCCACCCGTGCCTCCTCGTAGCGTTGCTCGGTCAGATTCCCATGATCACCCATCCACCGCGTCCTGGCCACCCATTCGGCAAGGTCGATGTCGGGAATGCGTGGTCCTGCGGTGGTGATCCGAGCGCATCAGGGCGCTCACGTAGAGTGCGCGCCCCCAGGCGGATTCCGCCGTCCGCCGAGAAAGGGCTGATCAGCAGTGTCGGCCCGACCACGATCGAGTGGCGGGCCGACAGGAAGTCCTTAAACGGAATCCAGGCTTTCTTCATTCCCGGACACGCCGTAAGTACTAGTTTTTCTGGTCCTAAAAGCGGAGATCGCGTCTACACCCGGTCAGGCCAGCGAGACCAGATCGGCGTACGCCGGGCTCCAGAGGTCCTCGACCCCGTCCGGCAGCAGGATGATCCGCTCCGGCTGGAGCGCCTCGACGGCGCCCTCGTCGTGGGTGACCAGCACGACCGCGCCGCTGAACTCGCGCAGCGCGCCGAGGATCTCCTCACGGCTGGCCGGGTCGAGGTTGTTGGTGGGCTCGTCGAGCAGCAGCACGTTGGCGCTGGAGACCACCAGCGAGGCCAGCGCGAGCCGGGTCTTCTCACCGCCGGAGAGCACCCCGGCCGGCTTGTCGACGTCGTCGCCGGAGAACAGGAAGGAACCGAGGATCTTGCGGATCTGCACCAGGTCGGTGTCCGGCGCGGAGGAACGCATGTTCTCCAGCACCGTGCGGTCCGGGTCCAGGGTCTCGTGCTCCTGGGCGTAGTAGCCGATCTTCAGGCCGTGACCCGGGATCACCTCGCCGGTGTCCGGCTGCTCCACCCCGGCGAGCATCCGCAGCAGGGTGGTCTTGCCCGCGCCGTTGAAGCCGAGGATGACGACCCGCGAACCGCGGTCGATGGCCAGGCCGACGTCGGTGAAGATCTCCAGCGAACCGTAGGACTTGGAGAGCCCGCTGGCCGTCAGCGGGGTCTTGCCGCAGGGCGCCGGGTCCGGGAAGCGCAGCTTGGCGACCTTGTCGTTCTGGCGCACCTGCTCCAGGCCGGAGAGCAGCTTCTCGGCACGGCGGGCCATGTTCTGCGCGGCCACCGTCTTGGTCGCCTTGGCCCGCATCTTGTCGGCCTGGGAGTTGAGGGTCGCGGCCTTCTTCTCGGCGTTGGCCCGCTCGCGCTTGCGGCGCTTCTCGTCGTCCTCGCGCTGCTGCTGGTACTGCTTCCAGCCCATGTTGTAGACGTCGATGGCGGAGCGGTTGGCGTCCAGGTAGAAGACCTTGTTGACGACCGTCTCGACCAGGTCGACGTCGTGCGAGATGACGATGAAGCCACCCTTGTAGGTCTTCAGGAAGTCCCGCAGCCAGACGATCGAGTCGGCGTCGAGGTGGTTGGTGGGCTCGTCGAGCAGCAGCACGTCGGAGTCCGAGAACAGGATCCGGGCCAGCTCGACGCGGCGGCGCTGACCACCGGAGAGGGTGTGCAGCTCCTGGTTCAGGATGCGGTCCGGCAGGCCCAGGGCGGCCGCGATGGTGGCGGCCTCGGCCTCGGCGGCGTACCCGCCCTTGGTGAGGAACTCGGTCTCCAGGCGCGCGTACTTCTTCATCGCGTTGTCCCGGGTGGCGCCCTGGCCGTTGGCCATCCGGTCCTCGTTCTCGCGCATCTTCCTGAGCACGGTGTCGAGGCCGCGGGCGGAGAGGATGCGGTCCTTGGCGAGGACGTCCAGGTCGCCGGTGCGCGGGTCCTGCGGGAGGTAGCCGACCTCGCCGGAGCGGGTCACCGTGCCCGAGGCCGGCATGCCCTCGCCGGCCAGCACCTTGGTCAGTGTGGTCTTGCCGGCGCCGTTGCGCCCGACCAGGCCGATCCGGTCGCCGGCGGCGACCTTGAAGTTCGCGGACTCGATCAGGATCCGGGCACCGGCACGCAGCTCAAGGGCATTGGCGGAAATCATGGCGGAAACTACTCCTGGGACGTGGGCGGGCGGCCGGACGGGGCCCGGGGCCGGGCAGCGGGAAGGGGCGTCGTCGGTGGTCGGCACAGCGCACGGGGCGGTGCCGCGCGCCCGCTATTGCCCGGAGAAGTCAGCCATGACGGCAAGTCTACCGGGCCGCGCGGGAACCCCCGGGGCTACCGCCCGGGGGTACCGGCGGTCCGGCGTTACTGCTGGAGCTGCTGGGACTGCTGAGGCTGCTGCGCCTCGGGCTGCGCGGGCGGCTGGTCGCCCGCCGGGGCGTCCTGACCCACCGGGGCGTCCTGGGCCGGGCTCGCCGCCGGGTCGGTGCAGCCGCCCTGCGGACGGACCGCCGCGAACGGCGCGGACGGGCTGCCGCAGGCCGCCTCGGGGGCGGCCGCCTTGGTGTCGAACACCCGGGCCGGAACGATCGGGCCGTCGGTGATCAGCACCCGGCTGCCGTCCAGCGCCTTGATCGAGGCGCTCGGGCCGGTGTTCAGCTGCCAGCCGGTGCTGTCCAGCCGGTACCCGTTGATGCCGCCGGAGACGGCCTGCCCGGCACTGTTGGTGCAGCTGCGCGGGACGAGCACGGCGTACTCGGTGCCGACCGTGCGCAGCGGGTCGTAGACGCAGCCGCCGGGCGGCTTGGAGTTGTAGCGCAGGTCGCCGTCGGCGTCGCGCAGGCCCATGGTCAGGTTCGGGGTCACCACGGCCACCCAGGCGGAGGCTCCCTGCGGGACGGTGTGCAGGGCCGCCGCGGCCCGCTCCTGGGCCAGCTCCTTGCGCTGCGCGTCGGTGCGCTTGTCGGCGCCGGGCTCGCCGTCGCCGCGCAGCCAGTCCGCCAGGCCGGGCACCGCCCGGTGCCAGCGCACCTCGTGGTCGCCCGGGCGCACCGAGGTGACCAGGCCGTCGTCCCAGACCACGATGGCGTTGTCCCCCGCCATCGACAGGTACAGCGCGGTGGCGCCCTCGCGGCGGTAGGACCAGGCCTGCTCGCCGCTCTGCCGGTGGAAGGCCTCCAGCCCGGGGCCGACCTTCAGGTCCAGGTCGGCCGTGCTCAGCGACTGTGTGCTGACCGGCGTGGCCTCCGCCTCGCCCGGCCCCGCCACCCGGTCGCCGAACGGCACCGGCTTGTTGGCGTGCGCCGCCGCACCGGCCGCAAGGACCAGCATCACCGCCAGGGCAGGCAGGATCGAGCGGGGGGTCAGTACACGCAGCGGCTTCCAGGACACGGCCGGAGCGTACCTTTCACCGGGCACGCGAGTCAGCCTGGAATTGCCCCCGCCCCACCCCTCGGACCGCGCGTCCGGCCGCGCGCGCCCTCCCCGCGCACCCGCCCGCCCACCTGCACCGTCGGTGCCGAGGCCGGGCCGCCGCCCGCTCCGGGCCCCGGCGCCGGGGCCCGGCCGGACCGTTACAGAGCTGATACACGCGGCGGGGCCCGGCCGGGCGTTGCGGCAGACGGCGTTCGAATACCGCCCACTTTAGGGTGACATTCGGCTTTTCCGACGCCCGCCGGGCCTACTGTCGGCGAGCGGAGCGCCACGGTCCGTCCAGCGCGCCCCCGCCCCGCGACGCCCGGAGGAGAGACCATGCGAATCGGCCGCCTGACGCTGGCCGCCGCCGCCCTGCTGCTGATGGCCACGGCCAGCGTCCCGGCCGGGTCGCCGCTCAGCCAGACCGAACGGCACTCCCTCTCCTCGGACGCCTTCGAGCCGCGCGGCGCCGCCCCCCGCCCGCCCGTCCAGCGGCCCAAGCACGAGCCGCCGTTCGGCGCCTTCGTCGGCTCCTGGGACGACTACATCCCGCAGATCGGCCGGTACGCGCGGTGGCTGGGCGACGCCAACCTGCAAGTCGGCCACACCTACCTGGCGGGCAACGGCTGGGCCGACGTCGAGGGCGAGCTGATGGTGCTCGGCATGTGGTCGCAGTGGCGGCTGGCCGACCCGTCCCGAACGCTCGTCCTCGGCGTGCCGATGCTGGTGCCCAACGAGGCGAACGTGCCGGACGGCGAGGTCGCCAAGCTGCTCGCCCAGGGCGCGCGCGGGGACTTCGACCGGCACTTCCTGCGGCTCGCCCACCGGCTGGTCGCCCTCGGCGGCGCGGACACCGTGCTCACCCTCGGCTGGGAGATGAACGGCGTCACCTACACGCACCGCTGCAAGCCCGACCCGTCCGCGTGGAAGGCGTACTGGCGACGGATCGTCGGTGTGATGCGCTCGGTGCCGGGGCAGCGGTTCCGCTTCGACTTCACCCCGAACCGGGGCCTGGACGCCATCCCGTGGACCAAGTGCTACCCCGGCGACGACGTGGTCGACATCATCGGCATGGACAACTACGACCAGCCCGCCGGGGGCACCTTCGACGACTACGTGCGCGAGCCGTACGGGCTGCAGGACCAGGTGGAGTTCGCCGCCAAGCGCGGCAAGCCGGTCTCCTACCCGGAGTGGGGGCTGTTCCGCAACGGCGACAACCCGGAGTTCGTGCAGCGGATGGTCGAGTGGATGCGCACCCACGACACCGCCTACCAGACCGTCACCGACTACTGCCCGCACGGCTTCTTCGAGTGCGACCGCAACCCGCGCTCCGCCGCCCGGTTCAAGCAGCTGATGTCCGGGTCGAAGGGGGCGCCGGCGGTGGTGCCGCCGGCGCCCCAGGCCCCCGTCCAGCCGATCGTCCCGCCGGTGGCGCCGCGCCCGCCCGCGCCGCCGACCGGGCCCGGGGCCGGGCCCGGAGCCCCGAACGTGGTGCCCGCCCCGTCCGCGAGCCCGTCGCCGGGCCACTCGGCCACCGCGTCGGCGAGCCCCTCCCCGAGCCCCTTCGCGAGCCCGTCCCCGAGCCCGTCGGCGGCCCGGACACCCGCCCGGCGCTGAGCCCGGGCGGGGGCGGGCGGGCGGGGGCGGGCGCGGTCAGCCGCGGCGGCGGGCCAGCAGGGCCTCCTTGAGCCGCGGGAAGCGGGTCCGCAGCACGTGCGCCGCCTGCTGGCGGACGCGCACCGCGCCGGACCGGGCGATGGCCGCCGGCGCGGGCCCGGGCGGACCGAACAGCAGGCGCTGGTTGGACAGCTGGTCCGGCCGCCAGCGCTGCTTGTACGGCTCCTGGCCGCGCAGCAGGCCGAGCAGCGGGACGCCCGCGCCGACCGTCTCGTCCAGGGCGGCGCTGAACAGCAGCCCCGCGATGTCCAGCCGCTCGCGCAGCACCGGGTGCGCGCCGTACATGTACAGGCCGCCGAAGGAGGGGCAGAGCAGCAGCAGGTTCACCGCGACCAGTTCGCCGTTCAGCCGGAACTGGTGGACGGTCGCCCTGCCGGTGGCGACCAGGCCGACGGTGGACTCGGTCAGGTGGCGGGCGAAGCGCTCGGTACGGTGCTCCGGGGTGACGCCGCGCTGCTGCCACTGCAGGAAGTGCAGCCGCAGCAGGCCCTCCAGCGCCGCCGGCACCTCGGCCGCCGGCGTCGAGCTGACCTGCACCCCGGCCTCGGCGATCTTGCGCAGCTTCACCCGGCTGCGTTGCGCGGTCTTGCCGGGCACCCGCTTGAGCAGCCGGTCCATCGGGACGGCCGGCAGGTACTGGCAGAGCGAGTCCTGGTAGCGGCGGCGCCGGCCGTGCCAGTGCTCGTACACCCGCTGCACCGCCGCCTCGGGGTGCACCTCGCGCAGCTCCAGGGAGTGCCACGGGCGGGTGAGCGGGAGGGCGGCGGCGAACTCGGCGGCGGCCCGGTCGGCGCAGTCGTCGTCGAGCAGCACGTCCGAGTAGTCGACCAGCCCGGCGCCCAGGGCGGTCAGCCCGCCGAGCGGGCCGCCGCGGCGTCTGAAGGCACCCGCGCCGACCAGCAGGCCGTCCCGGCGGACGAGCACCACCAGCAGGTCGCCCGGACTGCCGTAGTGGCGCCACCAGGAGCGCTGCCAGTCGGCGGCCTGGAAGAAGGTGGCGGTCCGGCAGCGGGCGGCCAGGTCGTCCCACTCCTCGGCGAGGGTGTCCAGGGCGTCGTCCTCGCGGCGCAGCTCGGTGGTCCAGCCCGGCGCCGCCGGCTGGGCCGGGAGGCCGGTGTGCCGGGTCTCAGTGCTCATCGCCCGCTCCCGGCCGCGGCCTTCTCCTTGGCCGGGGGCTCCTCGGCGCTGTTCTTCGCGGCGGCGGCCTTCCCGGGCTGCCCTTCCGCCTCCTCGACCTTCTCCGCCTCCTCGGCCTTCTCCATCTTCTCCGTCTCCTCCGTCTCCTCCGCCTGGCCGGTCTTGCCGGCCTCGTCGGCCTGCCCGGCCCGGTCGGCGGCGGGCGGCTGCTCGCCGCGCGGGCGGGGGGTGGCCGGCGTCGTCGGCTCCACCGGGGCCTCGGCGGCCTCGACGGGCTCGGCGGCCTCCGGTGGGGCGGCCTCGCCCCGGCGGCGGGTCATCATCACCAGGGCCCCCACCAGCAGCCCGGCCGCGCCGCCGACCGCGACGTCCAGCGCGGCGGACGGGGTGGTCGGCTTGTCCGGCTCGGCGGCCGGCGCCAGCGTCACCAGCCGGACACTGGTGTCCTTGCTGCTCGTGTTGGCGAAGGAGACCAGCGAGCGGGCCACCGCGTCGGCGGTCTGGGCCGCCTCCTGGGGGCGCGTCCCGGTGCCGGTGATCTCGATCATCGGGGCGTCCGGGGAGGTGGTCCCGTGCACCAGGGACTCCAGCTGGGCACGGGTGTGGCCGGTCTCGACGGCCGCCACCCCGAGCACCTGCGGCTGACCCGCCAACCGCCCGTACGCCTGCGCGAAGTTGGTCGCGGTGGCGGCCTCCCCCGGATTCTGCGGCACCACGAGGACGTAGGCGCTGGCGGCGTACGAGGGGTGCGAGACGACGGCGTACCCGGCGCCGGCCGCGGCGCCCAGCGGCACCGCGAGCGCCACCGGCCACCAGCGGCGGACCAGGTGGCGGGCCCTTCGGCGCGGTGTGGTCATGGGTGTGACTCCTTGGGTATGTGGCAGCGGTTCCGGCGGCGGCGGGCGGTCAAGCGCGGGCCAGCCGGTCGTAGAGGGCGCCCAGGTCTGCGGCGACCCGGGCGATGTCGTAGTGGCCGACCGCAGGGGGGTGCGGCAGCGGGTCGGCGTTGTGGTCGTTCAGGTGCCGCAGGTCGCGCAGCGCGGCGGCGTACGCGGCGCCCTCGGAGGGGATCCGGCGGGCCTGCGGGGCGGCGCCGGGCGGCAGTTCGTCGAGCGCCGGGCAGGCGCTGTGCCGCACCGGCAGGCCGGCCGCGAGGCCCTCCAGGATGCCGAGGCCGAAGGTCTCCGCGGTGGAGGGGGCGGCCAGCACGTCCAGGGCGGTCAGCAGGTCGGGCACGTCGTCGCGCTCGCCGGTGAGCACCAGCCGTTCCCGGACGCCGAGTTCGGCGGCCCGGTGCTCCAGCGCGGCGCGCTCCGGGCCCGCGCCGACCAGCACCAGCCGGGCGGCCGGGTCGAGTGCGGCGAGGGCCTCCAGCAGCACCTCGAAGCGCTTGCCGGGGACCAGCCGGCCGACTCCGCCGACCACCCAGCTCCCCTCCGGCAGGCCGAGTTCGGCCCGCAGCCGACGACGGGTCGCGGCCCGGTCGGCGGCCGGGCGGCGGTAGCGGGCGGTGTCGATGCCGTTGGGGATCAGCTCGACCCGGGCCGGTGGGACGCCCCAGGAGTGCAGCGTCTGGGCGACCTGCCGGGAGACCGCGACGGTGGTGCTGCCGAGCCGTTCGGCCGCCAGGTAGAGGCCCTTGACGCCGCGGGTGACCGGGCGGCCCTCGATCACCCCGGCGTGCAGCGAGTGCTCGGTGGAGACCACCACGCGGACCCCGGCGAGCCGGGCCGCCAGCCGGCCGTACAGCTGCGCCCGGTACAGGTGGGTGTGCACCAGGTCGTAGCGGCCGGAGCGGACCAGCCGGACCAGCCGGGGCAGCGCGCCCAGGTCGCGGTTGCCGCGCATGCCGAGGTGGTGGACGGTCACCCCGTCGCCGCGCAGCGCGGCGGCGACCGCGCCGGGGTTGGTCAGTGCGACCACCTCGCACTGCTGGTGTGCGGGCAAGTTCCGCAGCAGCAGCTGGAGTTGGCGCTCGGCGCCGCCCGAGGCGAGGCCGGTGACGATGTGCAGAACCCTCACGGCCGGGCCCCCCGCCGGGCGACCAGGGGGCTTCGGCGCAGCTCGGTGACGGTGTCGCGCAGCCGCTGCCGGCCGCGTTTGGCGCGCAGCCGCCAGGCGCCGTCACGGTCGCCGACGTAGCAGCGGGGCAGCGCGAAGCGGCCGGTGAGCGGGGAGTGCGCGATGGCGCAGGCGTAGTCGTAGCCGGCGTCGCGCACGGCCTCGGTGGCGGGCAGGTCGACGGCGCCGTACGGGTAGCAGAAGCCGGTGACCGGGCCGCCGACCACCTCCTCCAGGAGGCGCCGGCTCTCCCGGGTCTGCACCGCCAGGACGTCGGCCGGCAGGCCGGGCAGCGCCTGGTGGCCGAGGCCGTGCGAGCCGATCTCCCAACCGGCGGCGGCGAGTTCGGTGACCTCCTGGACGGTGAGCAGCTGCTTGCGCGGCCCCTCGGTGTCCCAGCCGTTGTCCCGGCCGAGCAGGTCGGCGACCACGTACGCGGTGGCGGTGAAGCCGTACGCCTGGAGGATCGGCACGGCGTGGCGCGCGAAGTCCGCGTAGCCGTCGTCGAAGCTCAGCCCGACCAGTCTGTCGTCCCGGCCGACGGCCCGGGCCCGCATCAGCTCGCGCACGGAGACGCCGCGCCGACCGCGCCGGTGCAGCCAGGCGACCTGCTCGGCGAACCGCTCGGGGCTGACGGTCAGCTGGTACGGGTCCTCCTTCTCGACCGCCACCGAGTGGTACATCAGGATCCACGGCGAGGAGGAACCGGGGCCGGACGGTTCGCCGAGCGGGCGGCGGCTCCTGGACAGCCGCGCCTTCGGCCCGGCGGAGTCGGTGTACGGGAGGTCGCCGCGTGGTGCGGCTGCGGCCGGTACGGCCTGGCGGCGGACGCCCGCCTGGGTCGAACGGACGGTTCCCCGTTCATTGTCCATGGGGAAGCTTCCCTTCATCGGCGACGGTTGGCGGGTTCAGGGCCCGGGCCACGGCGAGGACCGGACCGCGCACCTCACGCGCGCCGAGGCCGGTGCCGAGGACGGCGAAGGCCAACGCCACGGTGAGGCCCCCGAGGAGGGTCGAGAGCAGGGGGCCGGTGGCCAGCCCGGCGACGGCGGCGCCGAGGGCGGTGGCGCCACCGGCGGCGGCCAGCAGCCGGGCGTGGCCGCCGAGCACCCGGCGCAGCCGCAGCGGGATGCCGCGCAGCACCAGGCCGTGCAGCAGCAGCGCGGCGGCGGCGGTGATGCCGGCCGCGTTCCCGGCGGCGAGCCCGAGGGCGCCGAAGCGGGGGGTGGCGAGCAGGCTGACCACGACGGTGACGCCGAGGCCGAGCAGCATCGCGGCGACCGGGAACCAGTCCAGCAGCCGGCGGCCGCCGTCCTCGGTGCCCGGATCGTCGGCCCGGCGGACCACCGGGCGCAGCGAGAAGTACGGGCGGATCATCACGCCGATCAGCGCCTGGGCGGGCAGGCCGAAGCTGTAGACCCGGATGACGGCGGCGGTGGCGGCGGTGTCCCGCGGGCCGAAGGCGCCGCGCTGGAAGAGCAGCGAGACCACCGAGGGGGCGCAGGCCATCAGGAAGGCGGTGCCGACCAGGACGACCGCCGCAGCCTGGCCGAGGTCCTTCTCGACCCGGTCCCGGGCGGCGGTGAGGTCCCCGGCCGCCAGCGCCCGGGCGACCAGCGGGAAGGTGACGGTGCAGATCAGGATGCCGGCCGTCATGGCCAGTTGGGAGACCTTGGCGGCGTAGTTGAGGTGCGAGATGGTGCCGGGCGGCAGCGCCGAGCCGAGGTAGCGCTCGACGAAGACCTGCGACTGCCGGGTCAGGGTGAACGCGGCCACCGGCAGCAGGGCGAACGGCATCAGCACCAGCGCCTTGCGGGAGCGGCGGGCGCGGCCCGCGCCGGGGTGCGATCCCGGGCCCGCACCCTGGCGCAGCCGGCGCAGGAACGGGGCGACCAGCAGGCCAGCCATCAGCAGGCTGCCGAGCGCGACGCCGAGGGCGGCGGAGCGCACGCCCAGGAAGGACTGGCAGCCGAGCAGCACGGCGAGGATGCCGACGTTGTAGGCGACGTAGATGCCGGCCGGCGCGGTGAAGCAGTGGTGGGCGCGCAGCCCGGCGGCGAGGTAGCCGGCCACGCCGAACGGCAGCACGGTGATCGCGGTGATCCGGGTGCAGGTGACGGCGAGGCCGGGGTTGGCCAGGCCGGGGGCGAGCAGCTCGACCAGCTGCGGGGCGCCGAGGGCGGCGGCCAGCGCGAGCCCGCTGAGCGCGAGCAGCAGCCAGGGCAGGGTGGCGCGGACCAGTTGGCGGACCGGGTCGGGGGCGTCCGGGTCCTCCTCGCGCAGCACCAGGGCGAGCGCGAAGGCGGGCACCATGAGGAAGGACATGGCGTCCTCGATCAGCAGCGGCGCGGCCGTCTCCGGGACGGTCCAGGCGACCAGGAAGGCGTCGGTGCCCTGGTTGGCGCCGAAGTAGCGGGCCAGCAGGAGGTCGCGCAGCAGGCCGAGGCCGGAGCCGGCGGCGCTGAGGACGGCGGTGATGCCGAAGGCCTTGGCGAGGAAGCCGCGCCGGGGGGCCGGATCGGGCCCGGGCGGCCGGCCGCCGGCGCGGACGCCGCGCGGGGCGGGCACGGCGGAGGCGAGGGCCGGCTGGTCGGTGGTCATCGCGGGTCGGCCTCCGCGACGCAGGCCCGGGCCGCGAGGCCGAGGACGACGGAGGTCAGCACGGTGGTGGTGCCACCGATGTCCGCGTACAGGTAGTCGACCAGCACCCAGGTGAGCAGGGCCAGGGCGGCGAGGGCCGGGCCGCGGGAGTGGCGCAGGCAGCCGAGCAGCAGGCCGAGGAAGAGCGCGGCGTAGGCGACGATGCCGATCAGCCCCTGCTCGCTGAGCACCAGGAAGTACATGTTGTGCGGGGAGAGCAGCGGTTCGCGCTGGAAGCCGATGGTGGAGTCGGCGGCGTCGCTGCCGGAGGAGAGCCGCAGCGGGGCGTGGCTGTCGCGCAGTTGCTGGAAGGCCTTGGGGCCGGCGCCGTGGACGGGGTGGTCCTGCCAGATCCGCCCGGCGGTGGACCACAGGTCGTAGCGGTCGGAGACGGACTGGTCGGGGGCCGCGGAGACGGAGCCGATCGAGCCGAGCCGGGCGGTGACGCCGGAGGCGCCGAGGCCGAGGCCGCCGACCAGGACGACCGCGCCGGCCAGGCCGAGGACGGCGCCGCGGACGGCGAGCCGGGCGTCGGCGCGCAGCAGCAGCACGGTGGCCGCGGCGGCGGTGGCGATCCAGCTGCCGCGGCTGAACGAGACGGCGAGCGGGAAGGCCAGGAAGGCGGCGGCCGCGAACATGGCGCGGCGCAGCCGGACGTCGCCGCCGGGGCGGCGCTCGGCGAGCGCCAGGGCCAGGGCGGCGAGCAGCCCGTAGCTGACGACCGTGGACATCGCCATGATGTCGAGGGCGCCGAAGGTGCCGACGGCCCGGATCGGCTGGCCGGTGTAGGAGGCGCCGGTCCGGGTGAGGTACTGGTGCGCGCCGACCACGCCCTGGATCAGCGCGGCGAGCACGAAGGAGCCGAGGACCAGCCGCTGGTCGACGCGGTCGCGCAGCGAGCAGAGCACCCCGGCCGGCACCAGGACGAACACCTGGGTGAGCCGGACGAAGCCGGTGAGGCTGGTGGCCGGGTCGATCGAGCCGACGGTGGCGACGGCGGCGGCGACCACGATGCCGCCGAACAGCACGCAGGTGGCGCGGCTGACAGCGGGCAGCCGCCCGCGCAGCAGGTTGAGCGCGGTGAGCGCGACCAGGGCCAGCGAGGCCACGTCGGCGGCGGTGACGTGGACGGCGGCGGCGACGTCCTTCTCGCCGGTGGGCACGCAGACCAGCAGGACGGTCGCCGCGGCGAGCAGGCTGGGCCGGTCCGCGAGCGCGGGCAGCGCCTTGCGTAACGCGAGCCGGGGGACGGCGGGAAGGGTCAGGGCCACGCGGGTCAGCTCCCGTCCGGGTGGAGCATCAGGACCGCGGTGCGGCACAGGATCTTGACGTCCTGCCAGAGGCTCCAGCTCTCGATGTAGCGGTTGTCGAACCGGGCCCGGTCCTCGATCGAGGTGTCCCCGCGCAGGCCGTTGACCTGGGCGAGGCCGGTCAGGCCGACCGGGACGCGGTGGCGGTCGGCGTACTCGGGGTAGGCCTGGCCGAACCGCATGACGAAGTAGGGGCGTTCCGGGCGCGGGCCGACCAGGCTCATGTCGCCGCACAGCACGTTCCACAGCTGCGGCAGCTCGTCCAGCGAGCTGCGGCGCAGCAGCCGGCCGACGGCGCCCATCCGGTGGTCCTGGGAGATGTTCCAGCGGGTCGCCGACTCGTGTTCGTTGCTCGGGCGCAGGGTGCGGAACTTGAGGACGGTGAAGACCTTGCCGTCGAGCCCGGTGCGCTGCTGACGGAAGAGCACGCCGGGGCCGGTGTCGAAGCGGACGGCCAGCGCGCAGAGCACCAGGACGGGGGCGAGCAGCAGCAGGCCGAGCCCGGCGGCGGTGACGTCCAGGGCGCGCTTGGCGGCCCAGCCGGGGCGGCGCATCGCCGGGCTGCCGACCCGCAGGCAGGGGAAGCCCCACAGGTGGTCGGCTCCGGACAGCGGGCCGGCGGGCAGCGAGCCGTGCTCGCGCAGCGCGGGCACCAGCCAGACCTGGCAGCCGAGCCGGGCGGCGTCGCGCAGGGCGGCGGCGGTCTCGGCCTCGTCGGCGGCGCCGGCGGTGGCGACCACGTGGTGGATCCGGTGCCGGCGGACCTCGCGCTCCAGCACCTCGCGGCCGCCGAGGACGGGCAGGTCGGTGTCGCCGGCGAGCAGCGGCGGGTCGGCGTCGAGGAAGCCGACCGGGCGCATCCCGTACTCGCCGCGCTCGCTGAGGGCGGCGGCGACCCGGCGGCCGAGCCGGCCGGCGCCGAGCACCAGGACGGGGTTGGGGCGGCTGCGGCGGATCCGCCGGACCAGGTGGTAGAGCACGGCGCGGCCGACGGCGGCGATCAGCAGCTGGACGCCGAGCAGGACGGTGAGCCGGGCCGGGGTGGCCGGGCCGCAGTCGGGCCAGCGGCCGTCCAGGCAGCCGGCCAGGGTGACGGCGAAGGCGGTGGCGACGACGGCCCGGACGGCCAGCGCGGGCAGTTCGTCCAGGACGGAGAGGGTGAGCCGGGTGCGGTAGAGGCCGCCGACCAGGTTGAGCACGAGCAGCAGGGGCAGGACGGCGGCGGCACCGAGCAGCGGCGCGAGCGGGACGGCGGGGTCGACGGCCCGGTTGGCGAGGCCGGTGGCGGTGCACAGCGCGATCGCGTCGACCTGGACCAGCGCGAGCGGCAGGGCGAGCCGGGAACGGACCGCCCCGCGGGGCCGGCGGGGCGGCGGCACCGTCCGGGTCCGGGCGGATCCGGCCGGACGGTCGAGCAGCCCGGTGCCGGGCCGCCGCGGGCCGGACAGGGACCGACCCGCTCGCGGCACGCTGTCGTGGTCAATGGTCATCAGCGCACGAACTCCCCTGCTGTGTGCCCGGGGTGACGGCGCCCCGGCACCGGATGGCGCGGGGCGGCCGTCCCGGCCCGGTGGGCGCGGTCCTGACAGCACCTGCTACCGCTGGCGGCTTTCGGTCCTCTCGCACCGGGCCCGGCCGCGCGGGGCGCGGCCATGAAGGGCTCAGTCGCGAATTCCCGGCGTGAAATCGAAACGAAGCAGGCGAAATCCGACAATACATAACCGGGCTGCGCAGGCTGGAAGTTGACTTGCCGTTTCATTCCAGCCGCCCATTAATAGGTATTTCGGATTTGACGCCTCGTCCCTATCCGGTTGAGGGTGCGAATACGACGGCGCCGGATCGGCGGGCATTCACGGCATGTGAAACGATCAGATCCGCTCTGGGACACGGGCCCGGCGCCGCCCGGCCGCCGGACCGGCACCCAGCAGATGGCGGTACAGCGCGTCCACCTGTTCGACCACCGTGCGGACGTCATGCCGGGCGACCACGTGATCACGCAGCCGCGCCCCGCGCCGCTCACACTCGATCGAATCGGACAGCGCTTCCGCCATTCGGGTGGCGAGCGCGGTCACGTCCTCGGGCGGCACCACCGCCCGCTCCCGCTCGGCCTGGGGCAGACACTCCCGGGCACCCGGCACGTCGGTCAGCAGCACCGGACGGGCCACCGCCATCGCCTCCAGCGGGGCCAGCGCCATGCCCTCCCAGCGCGAGGGCAGCACCACCAGGTCGGCCGCCGCCAGCCACGGCCTCGGATCCGGCACGTCCCCGACCAGCCGGACCCGGGACGGCTCGGCCGACTCCCGGACCAGATCCGCCAGCCGGTTCTCCTCCGGGCCGCCGCCGACCAGCGCCAGCCGAGCCTGCGGCACCGCCCGCAGCACCTCCGGCCAGGCCGCCAGCAGCACGTCCTGCCCCTTCTGCCGGCACAGCCGGCCGACGCAGACCGCGAGCGGGGCGTCCAGGTCCAGGCCCAGCGCGATCCGGGCCGCCCGGCGGTCGGCGGGTGCGTAGTGGCGGACGTCCACGCCGTTGGGCACCACCGCCCAGTCCGCGCTCACCCCGGCGGCGACGCCGTCGGCCCGCTCCTGGACGCTGACGCAGAGCAGGCGGTGCGCCCAGCGGCTGGCGAAACGCTCCCAGTGCAGGGTGGCGGTGGCCAGCGGGCCCTCGACGGCCGCGAAGGACCAGGCGTGCGGCTGGAAGACGGTCGGCACCGCGCCGCGTACCGCCAGCCGGCCGGCCAGCCCGGCCTTGGCACTGTGCAGGTGGACCACGTCGGGCGCGGCCGCCCGGACGATCCGGCGCAGCCGCCACGCCTCGGCGGCGGTGCCCGGGCCCGGCGAGCGCCCGGCGGGCCAGTCATGGACCAGCGCGCCCACGGCGGCGGCCTCCTCGGCCAGCCGTCCGCCGCCCGGGCAGGCGACCAGCACCCGGTGACCGGCCTCGCGCTGCCCCCGGACCAGATCGGCGACGACGCGGGCGACTCCGCCGTCCACGGGCTGTGAAATGTGAAGGATCGTCATATGCACGGCGGCGAGCCTAGGGTGGCTCCCCCGCGCCGGGCGGCCCTCGTCACCCGCAGGTGGCGGGCCGTCCACCCGTACGGCTTTCCGCTCGTACGGGTGGGCGGGCCGCTCGAATTCCCGGGCGAATTACCGCGGGAAAGGCGAACTCAGTGAGCTCGGTGAGCTCAGTGCGCTCAGTGAGCTCGGTGCGCTCGGTGAACTCAGCGGACCTCGGCGGCCAGGTTGGCCAGCACCTGGTCGTGGATCCGGTTCAGGCCCTTCGGGGCGAAGGTCCGCTCGAAGAAGCCGCCGATGCCGCTCGCGCCCTGCCAGGTGGCCGAGACGGTGACCTTCGACCGGCCCTCACCGGCCGCCGAGACGGTCCAGGTGATCACCATGCTGGAGTTGGCGTCCTTCTCCACCAGCTGGTCGGGCGAGGGCGCCGAGACGGTGAACAGGCAGTCCCGCACGCGCTTCTCGGTGGCCTGCAGCTTCCAGTGCACCTGGGTGCCGGCGCCGGTGCCGCCGACCCGGACCTCGTACTCGCTGTACTGCGGGGGCAGCAGCTTCGGGCGGGTCACCTGGTAGTCGGCCAGCGCCTCGTACACCCGCTCGGGGGCGGCGTCGTAGTCCCGCTCGGTGGTGGCCTGCACCTGTCCCATGGCCTTGCTCTCCTCGTCCGTTTGGTCTTCCGATTCTCACCGGCAAGCCAATCACAGCGCCGGGGGCGCAGGTCGACCGGACGGCCCGCAGAGGTGGCGGGGCGGCGGGATAGGGTGGCCGGTGTGCTCGATCTGGTGACAGCAGTGCGCTACGTCGACCCGCTGCGGTCCGGCGGCTCCGTCCCCGGCGTGGTGGAGACCGACGACCTGGGAACCTACGTGGTCAAGTTCACCGGCGCCGCGCAGGGCCGCAAGGCGCTGGTCGCGGAGGTGATCGTCGGCGAGCTGGCCCGGCGGCTCGGCCTGCGCGTCCCCGAGCTGCGGCTGGTGGACTTCGATCCGGCCGTCGCCGCGGACGAGCCCGACACCGAGATCCAGGACATGCTCAAGGCCAGCGGCGGCCTCAACCTCGGGATGGACCTGCTGCCCGGCGCGCGGGACTACCGGCCGGGCATGATCCCGGTGGACTCCGCCGAGGCCGGGCGGGTGGTCTGGCTGGACGCCCTCACCGGCAACGTCGACCGCACCGTCCACAACCCCAACCTGGTGGTCTGGCACGGACGGCTCTGGCTGATCGACAACGGCGCCGCGCTGATCTTCCACCACCGCTGGGCCACCGCCGAGGCGGCGGTCGGCAAGCGCTACGACCTCAGCGCGCACGCGCTGGGCGGCGCGGCCCCGGACGTCCGGCTGGCCGACGAGGAGCTCGGCCCGCTGGTCACCGTCGGCCTGCTGGAGGAGGTGCTGGCACTCGTCCCGGACGAGTGGCTGGCCGACGAGCCCGGCTTCGACTCGGTGGCCGCCGTCCGGCACGCCTACGTGACCCACCTGGCCGCCCGGGTGGTGCTCTCCGCGCAGTGGCTCCCGGAGGGCTTCGCCACCCCCGAGCAGCTGCGCGAGGCCGAACGCCGCCGGGAGGCCCGGACCCGGGCCGGCCGGCCCGCCTGGCTCCAGGAAGTCCCGGACCTGCACGGCAAGCCGTCGGTGGAGACCGGCTGGGACCAGCACGTCGAGTGAGTGGGCCGGGGCCCGCCCGTGGAAGTCGGCCGGGCGCGGGCGGGCCCGGGCACAGTGGCCCGGAAACGACCGGGGAGCGGACCCGGATGGGCCCGCTCCCCGACTCAGTGTTCAGGTGTCGCCGTGGTCAGCGCGTCAGCGCCACCACTGGACCGCCTTCTCGGCGTTGATGATGCCCGCGCCGTAGAAGCCGTTGTCGTCCGCGCCACCCTCACAGGTGGCCTTGTACGCGCCGGTGCCGCCCGGGTTGTACTCGCCGGTCGGGCAGGGGTGCGACTCCGCCTGGTTGGTGAGCAGCTCGGTCAGCTCGTCCGGGTTGGCCCACGGGAAGGTGCTGGCGAGCAGCGCGACCACGCCGACGACGTGCGGGGTGGCCATCGAGGTGCCCTGCATGTAGCCGTACTTGTTGCCCGGGATCGTGGAGAGGATCCGGCCGTCCTTGTCCGGGGTGTCCGGGAGCTGGTAGCGGCGGTCGCCACCCGGCGCGGCGACGGTCACGACGCCCTTGCCGTAGCTGGAGTAGTACGCCTTGTCGCCCTTGACGCCCACCGAGGAGACGGCGATGACGCCGGGCAGCTCGGTCGGCAGCGACAGGCAGTCGTTGGTGACCGGGCGGGTCACCTTGGTGGTGTCGTCCGGGCTGGAGACGTCAACGGTCTTGTGCGCCAGGTCGATGTTCTCGTTGCCCGCCGCGGCGACGTTGAGGACGCCCTTGCGCTGCGAGAACGAGACCGCCTTGCGGACGGCGGCGCTGATCGCGGCCTGGTCCTTGTCGTTCGGGCAGTTGAACATCCACGGGTCGACGTAGTAGCTGTTGTTGGTCACCTTGAACTGGTGCTCACCGGCCCACACGAAGCCGCAGATCGCGTACTCGGGGTAGATGAACCCGCCGTCGTCGACGACCTTGACCGCGGCCAGCTTCACGTTCGGGGCGATGCCGACGACGCCCTTGCCGTTCTTGGCGGCGCCGATCGTGCCGGCCACGTGGGTGCCGTGGTCGCTGGTGGTGGGCTGCCAGGACTTCCAGTCGGTGTTCGGCTTGCCGCCGTCGATGCAGGAGACCGACTGCGAGGCGTCCACGTTGGCGGCCAGGTCCTCGTGCGTCGCGTCGATGCCGGAGTCCAGCACGCCGACGGTGACGTTGCGGCTGCCGAGCGAGAGCTTGTGCGCCTTGTCGACACCGATCTGGCGCATGTCCCACTGGTTGGCCTCGTACGGCTCCTGACCGGCGGCGGGCGCGGCGGAGGGCTCGGCGGCGACGTCGGCCTTGGCCTGGTCGGCGGCGGTGATGCCCTTGGTGCGGCTGGCACCGACGGAGTCGACGCCCTTGGCCTGACGCAGCTTCTGCGCGAACGCGGTGTCGTCCGAGCGGGCGATGACGACGCCGATCTGCTCGTACGAGTACACCACCGAGCCGCCGAGGGCGGTGATCGCCTTCTCGACCTTCTGCACCTGGCCGTGGTTGGCCTTGGTGTTGACGACGTAGCTGAGCAGCGGACCGGTCGTCGAGCCCACCGAGGGGGCTGCGACGGCGGTGCCGGCCGGGAGCGCGAGGGCGCCGGCGGTGGCGAGCACGAGGCCCACCGCCGCGAACCGGGTCCGGCTGATCCGAGGAACTCTCATAGGGGTTGGCCCTCCCGAGTCGTCATGCGGCAGCTGCGGTGTGGCAGGTGCGCCTGGAATGATCGGGACGCTAATGAATATTCGCTGATAAGCGCAAGAGGTAGTCATCTAATCGTCACATGTTGGCCAACATCGGAACCGAGGAGTCCGGAGGCCCAACATGTCAACAGAATTGAAGAGTGTTAAAAAGTGACGGCCCGCCGACGTGCTACGGTGCGCCGGGCAGTGAGTACAGCGTCCGGGCGTTGTCGGCGGCGACCAACCGGGCCAGCCGCTGCGCGTCCGCCGCCGAACAGGCGCCACCCGCCTGCCAGTCGGCCAGCACCGCCCCCAGTCCGTACCGGAACTGGGCGGCGCCCACCAGGTACAACTCGGGCAGCCCGTACGCGTCGGTGGAGAACAACAGCTTGCCGAACGGCGCCAGTTCCAGCATCTCGCCCAGCACCGCCGCCACCCGCGGGCCGGTGTAGGAGGCGGTCAGCCCGAGGTCCGTGTACACCGTCGGGAAGGCCTGGGCCAGCCACCCGGCCTGGCGGTGGTACGGGTAGCAGTGCAGCAGCACCAGCGGGACGCCGCTCGGCTCGGCGGCGCGCACGAAACCGGTCAGCAGCGACGGATCGGCCCGGTGCAGGGTGAGGTCGGGATCGCCGAAGCCGGTGTGGAGTTGGAGCGGCAGGCCCAGCCCGGCACAGACGTCCACGGCCGTCCAGAGCAGGTGGTGCAGCAGCACCGGATCGGCCAGCCGGCCCCGCCCGCCGCGCAGCCAGGCGCCGGCCGCGGCCACCACGGCCGCCCGCACGGGCCGTTCGGCGGGGACGGCCAGGCCGTGCCGGTAGGCGAGCACCGACTTGACCGCGACCGCACCCGCGGCGGCCGCCGCCAGCGCCTCCCCGACGGCCTGCGGCCAGGACTCGGCCGGGCCCGCCACCGCCTCGGCCACCGACTCCAGCCGGACCACCTCGTGCACCACCGCCCCGGCGGCCGCGGCGAGTTCGCCGAGCGGCAGCAGCGGAAGGCCCGCGGCGGCGGTCAGTCCGGTGTCCACCAGGCAGGTGTCCAGCCCGGCCGCGGCCAGCAGCCGGCGGGTGGCCTCGGCGCCGCCCAGCTCCCGCCGCCGGGCCAGGTAGTCGGCGGCCGGGGCGTGCGCGGGCAGGCCGAGGACGGGCGGGCACCAGCGCCGGACGGCCAGGCCGAGCGCGCTGTCGAAGGGCGAACAGCCGGGCGCGGGCGGCCGGTCGGACTCGGTGAGCAGCCCGGCCAGGGCATCGTCGGCGAGGTCGGCCGCCACCACGCTGTGGCAGTGGTGGTCGACCAGCGCGGGCACCGCCGTGGCCCCGGCGCGCACCGGTCAGTACCGCCAGCGGGTGGCGGCGACCAACTGCTCGGGGGTGGCGGCGGCGTACTGCTCGCCCTCCGCCCGGCGCACCGCCAGCACCGCCTCGTACAGCGGCCCGCCGAGCGCCTCGCGCAGCACCGCCGAGCGCTCGTACGCGGCCAGCGCCTGCGCCGGGCCGGTCGGCAGCCGGGGCACCGCGCCGGGCTCGGCGGCGGCCGGGTCGCCGGTGAACTCCGGTGGCAGCTCCCGGTGTTGGTCGAAACCGGCGAGACCGGCGGCGAGCACCGCGCCGACCGCCAGGTACGGATTGGCGCTGGCGTCGAAGCACTTGACCTCGGCGTTGGCGGCGTCGGCCCGCTCCCCCGTGGAGCCCGTCACCAGGCGCAGCGCGGCCTCGCGGTTCTCCAGGCCCCAGCACTGGTAGGCGCCGGCCCAGTGCGAGGGCACCAGCCGCAGGTAGCCGGCCGGGCTGGAGCAGCCCAGCACCAGGAGTTCGGGCAGCGCGCCGAGCACCCCGGAGAGGAAGCCCTCGGCCTCGGCGGTCAGGCCGTGCGGGCCGGGGCCGCCGTGGCCGAGGTTGCGGCCGTCCCGCCAGAGGCTCAGGTGCAGGTGCCCGCCGTTGCCGACCGCGCCGGGCTCGACCACGGGGGCGAAGGAGACCCGCAGGCCGTGCCGGGCGGAGACGGCCCGCACGGTGTGCCGGACCAGGACGGAGGTGTCGGCGGCGCCGACCGGGCCCTCGGGGGCCACCGAGACCTCGAACTGGCCCGGGGCGTACTCGGGGTGGATCTGCAGGACGGTCAGCCCCTGCTCGCCGAGGGCGCGCAGGACGTCCCGCAGGTAGTCGGTGAGGTCGGTGAGCCGGTGCATCCCGTACGCGGGGCCGTGCGTCGGGTACTGCGGCTCGTCCTGCGGGCCGCCGGCGAGGGCGACCACCCACTCGACCTCGATGCCAGCCCGCAGGGTCAGCCCGCGCTCGGCGGCCGCGGCCTCCATCCGGCGGGCGAACAGCCGCTGGCAGCCGGGGTGCGGGGTGCCGTCCTGGGTGTGCCGGTCCCCCGGGGCCCAGGCCCAGCCGGGCTGGGCGGCCAGCGGGACGACCCGGTCGAGGTCGGGGTAGAGCCGCAGGTCCCCGGTGGGGCCGCCGGCGCTCGGGCTGGTGGTGATGCCGTCGTCGGCGAGGAAGACGTCGAAGCAGGGTGCGGTACCGACGCCCCACTGCGCGGCGTGCACCAGGGCGCCCAGCGGGACGGCCTTGACCCGGGTGATGCCCGCGTTGTCCACCCAGGTGACGGCCACCGCGTCGACGGCGGCGGTGCGCAGCCGGTCGACGGCGGCCTCGGCCTGTTCGACGCGCGCGGCGCGCGGGGGCAGCGTGACGGCGGCGAGGTGCCCGCCGAGGCCTCCGGCCGGGCCGGTGGAGCCGGAGGCGGACGCGGCGGGGCCGGCGGCGGTTCCGAGGGTCATGCCCCCATGCTGCCCCGCCCGCCGCGGCCGGGTAACTCCCCTATCGGGTGGTCCCGGTGGACGCCCGTCCGCCCGTTCACCCGTTCGGGCCGCCGCCGGACCCCGCCCCGCCGTCCGGATGCCTTTTGTGACGCCCGCACCCCTTCCTACTCGCGGGTAGCTTCGCTACAGTGGCCGGACGCACCACCGCCGGGCTACGGGAGCCGCACCGGCGGGGGCCTGCGGTCGCCGTGTCCACGGCGGGCGCGCGGTGCGTCATTCACCGGCCGGCGCCGCGAACCGCGGCGGGCCGGGTCTCCTTCCTCGCATCAGAGCCGCTTCCTTTCACCCTTGAGCGCCTGAGCACCACGGCACACCCCTCAGTTCGGCCGGAGCGGACCGGCCGCCGGGGCCGTGTGCCGGAACCCGTCATCTCCCCAGCCCCGCGCGCGGACCCTCCCCCGGCGGCGGCCGCCCCCGCCGCACGCGCGGGCGCGGCGGCCCGCCCGCCGGGGCGTGCGCGGGCCCTTCAGGACTAGGAGTCAGGACAGATGGAGCGTCCCTTTTCCACGGTCGCCGTCGTCGGCCTCGGCACGATGGGTGCCGGTGTCGCGGTGGCCGTCGCCAGGAGCGGCCGCCGGGTGATCGGCATCGAGGCCACCGAGGACTCTGCCGCCCGGGCACTGGCCCGGATCGAGGAGGCGACCGCGCACGCGGTCGACCGGGAGCGGATCACCGCCGGGGAGCGCACCGCGCTGCTGGCGCTGATCTCGGTCGGCCACGAGCTGTCGGCCGCCGCCGGGGCCGAGCTGGTGATCGAGGAGGTGCCCGAGCAGCTGGAGCTGAAGCGGGAGCTCTTCGCCGAGCTGGACCGGATCTGCCCGGCGGGGACGGTGCTGGCCACCGGCACCACCGCGCTCTCGGTGACCCGGATCGCCGCCGCGACCGCCCGCCCGGAGCGGGTGCTGGGCCTGCACTTCTTCAACCCGGTGCACAGCATGAAGCTGGTCGAGGTGGTCCGCACGGTGCTGACCTCCCCGCAGGTCGCCGAGGACGCCGCCGCGTTCGCCCGGGACCTCGGCAAGGAGCCGGTGGCCGCCGGCGACCGGGCCGGCTTCGTCGTCAACGGCCTGCTGTTCGCGTACCTGAACCAGGCCGCCGCGATGTACGAGTCCAAGTACGCCTCCCGGGAGGACATCGACGCCGCGATGCGGCTCGGCTGCGGCCTGCCGATGGGCCCGCTGGCGCTGCTCGACCTGATCGGCGTGGACACCGCGCGGACCGTCCTGGAGGCGATGTACGAGCAGTCCCGGGACCGCCTGCACGCGCCCGCCCCGATCCTCGGCCAGCTGGTCGCGGCCGGGCTGCTGGGCCGCAAGTCCGGCCGCGGCTTCTACACCTACGAGGCGCCCGGCTCGTCCAGGGCCGTGGACGCGGCGACCGGCCCGGCGCGGGCCGCGGTGGCGGGCCGGGAGGTCCGCACGGTCGGCGTCTGCGGCTCGGGCACCATGGCGACCGGCATCGCCGAGGTCTTCGCCAAGGCCGGCCGCCCGGTGCTGCTGGCCGCCCGCAGCCAGGAGAAGGCCGACCGGGCCAAGGCGCAGCTGGCGAAGTCGCTGGCGCGTGCGGTCGACCGGGGCCGGCTGAGCACGCAGGCGCGGGACGCCGCGCTGGCGCTGGTCACCCCGGTCGGCCAGTACGCCGAACTGGCCGACGTGGACCTGGTGATCGAGGCGGTGGCCGAGGACCTGACGGTCAAGCGCGAGCTGTTCGCCGCCCTGGACAAGATCGTCAGGCCGGGCGCGGTGCTCGCCACCACCACCTCCTCACTGCCGGTGATCAGCTGCGCGACCGCCACCTCGCGGCCGCAGGACGTGATCGGCATGCACTTCTTCAACCCGGCGCCGGCCATGAAGCTGGTCGAGGTGGTCTCCACCGTGCTGACCGCGCCGGACGTCACCGCGACCGTGCTGGAGCTGACCCCCGAGGTCCGCAAGCACCCGGTGGAGTGCGGCGACCGGGCCGGCTTCATCGTCAACGCCCTGCTCTTCCCCTACCTGAACGACGCGGTGCGGATGCTCCAGGAGCACTACGCGACGGTGGACGACATCGACACCGCGATGAAGCTGGGCTGCGGCTACCCGATGGGCCCGTTCGAGCTGTTGGACGTGGTCGGTCTGGACGTCTCGCTGACCATCGAGCAGGTGCTGCACCAGGAGTTCCGCGAGCCGGGCCTGGCCGCCGCGCCGCTGCTGGAGCACCTGGTCGCCGCCGGCTGCCTGGGCCGCAAGACCGGCCGCGGCTTCCGCGACCACGCGCGCCGGTGACCACGCCAGCTGCCGGGGGCGCCGCCGCGCGCGAGGCGGCGCCGCCCGGGGCCGGGCCGTCCGCGGCCGGGTCGGGCCCGGTCAGACCGGGCTGGAGCCCGGGGACGGTGTCCGCGCGCTGGCCCAGACCGGCCGTCACCGGCCCGGTCGCACCGGTCCGTCGGGGAAGGGCCGCGGCCGAACCGCCGGGGCCGTGTAGCGTTCCGGACATGGATCGGGTTCAGTCAGCCACCCCGCAGCACTCCGCCGGACCGCGCGGCGCCGACCGGACGGCCCCCTCGACCGGGGGCACCGGGCCGGAAGGGGGGCCGGGCAGCCGCCGGGCGGCGGCGCAGCGCCAGCAGATGCGTCAGGACCTGGCCACGGCCGCGATGGAGCTGTTCTCCTCGCAGGGCTACGAGGAGACCACGGTCGACCAGATCGCGGCCGCCGCCGGGGTGGCCCGGCGGACCTTCTTCCGGTACTTCCGGTCGAAGGAGGAGGCGATCTTCCCGGACCACGACGACACCCTCGTCCGGGTGGCCGACCTGCTGGCCAGCGCCGAGCCGGAGGAGCACCCGCTGGACGTGGTCTGCCGCGGCATCAAGGAGGTGCTGCGGATGTACGCCTCGACGCCCGGGGTGTCGGTCGCGCGGTACCAGCTGATCCGTCAGGTCCCGGCGCTGCGCGAGCGGGAGATCGCCGTGGTGGCCCGGTACGAGCGGCTGTTCACCCGGTACCTGCTGGGCCGCTTCGACACCCGCGAGTCCATCCCGTCGGGCTGGCAGCGCGGCGGCGAGGACGACTCGATGCTGGCCGAGGTGTCGGCGGCGGCGGTCGTCGCGGCGCACAACCACGTGCTGCGGCGCTGGCTGCGGGCCGGCGGGCGCGGGGACGTGGAGGCGCAGCTGGACCACTCCTTCGAGGTGATCCGGCGGACCTTCTGGGCCTCCAGCACGCCGGGTGCCAGACGCCGCGGCTCCCTGGTGGCACCGGGTGCCAATGGGGCTCCCGGTGACGTGCTGGCCGAGAGCGCACTGAGTGCCAGTCCTGGAGGTGAGGTGCTCATCACAGTCGCCCGGACGGACGCTCCGCTGGACGTGGTGGTGGACAGCATCCGGGCCGCGCTGAGTGGCGCCAGGGAGTCCTGAGGTCACCATCTAGCCAGGTCAGAGCGATATCGAGGGCCCGCGTCGAGCAGTCGGCGCGGGCCCTTTCGGCGTCCGCCGCAGCGCGTTCGAGGGCCGTTCCAGCGCGCCGGAATTCGTGACACCCGGTGTCTTTACGAGTGGCACAGGGTGCCACTACCTTGTTACTCACCAGTCGCGGCGCCGCGGCTCCCCACCTCGGCGCGCCGTCGTCCGGCGTTCCCACACCCCGGGAGCAGTGCGCGTTCGGCCCGGTCCACCCCGGGCGCCCAGCCCGACCACCACCACCCACCTCAGCGAAGCCGGTGTCCGCTCCCGGCTACCCCAGACGCCCTGTGCCCTCACACAGGTACGCCTTCGGAGGCAGCCATGCAGGAAATCCTCGACGCGATCCTCAGCAACGACGCCACGTCGGAGGACTTCGCCGCCGTCAAGCTTCCCGAGTCCTACCGGGCGGTGACGCTCCACAAGGACGAGGAGCAGCTGTTCGCGGGCCTCGACAGCCGCGACAAGGACCCCCGCAAATCCCTTCACCTCGACGAGGTCGCCCTGCCCGAGCTGGGCCCCGGCGAGGCCCTGGTCGCCGTCATGGCCAGCGCGGTGAACTACAACACCGTCTGGAGCTCGATCTTCGAGCCGGTCTCCACCTTCTCCTTCCTGGAGCGCTACGGCCGGCTGTCGCCGCTCACCAAGCGCCACGACCTGCCGTACCACGTCCTCGGCTCCGACCTCGCGGGCGTGGTGCTGCGCACCGGCGCCGGCGTCAACGCCTGGAAGCCCGGCGACGAGGTCGTCGCGCACTGCCTCTCCGTCGAGCTGGAGTCCCCGGACGGCCACAACGACACGATGATGGACCCGGAGCAGCGCATCTGGGGCTTCGAGACCAACTTCGGCGGGCTGGCCCAGATCGCCCTGGTGAAGACCAACCAGCTGCTGCCCAAGCCCAAGCACCTCACCTGGGAGGAGGCCGCCTCCCCCGGCCTGGTCAACTCCACCGCGTACCGCCAGCTGGTCTCGCGCAACGGCGCCGGCATGAAGCAGGGCGACAACGTGCTGATCTGGGGCGCCAGCGGCGGCCTCGGCTCGTACGCCACCCAGTACGCGCTGGCCGGCGGCGCCACCCCGATCTGCGTGGTCTCCAACGACCAGAAGGCCGGGATCTGCCGCGCCATGGGCGCCGAGGCGATCATCGACCGCTCCGCCGAGGGCTACCGATTCTGGAAGGACGAGCACACCCAGGACCCGCGCGAGTGGAAGCGCCTGGGCGCGAAGATCCGCGAGTTCACCGGCGGCGAGGACGTCGACATCGTCTTCGAGCACCCGGGCCGGGAGACCTTCGGCGCCTCGGTGTACGTCACCCGCAAGGGCGGCACCATCGTCACCTGCGCCTCCACCTCCGGCTTCATGCACCAGTACGACAACCGCTACCTGTGGATGTCGCTCAAGCGCATCGTCGGCTCGCACTTCGCCAACTACCGCGAGGCCTTCGAGGCCAACCGCCTGATCGCCAAGGGCCGGATCCACCCGACCCTGTCCAAGGTCTACTCCCTGGAGGAGACCGGCCAGGCCGCCCTCGACGTGCACCACAACAAGCACCAGGGCAAGGTCGGCGTGCTCTGCCTGGCGCCGGAGGAGGGCCTGGGCGTGCGCGACCACGCGCTGCGCGCGCAGCACCTGCCGGCGATCAACCGCTTCCGGAACGTCTGAGGCCCATCCGATGACCGATCAGCACGAGCGCGACCGCCCCTGGCTGATGCGCACCTACGCCGGGCACTCCACCGCGAGCGACTCCAACGCGCTCTACCGGCGGAACCTGGCGAAGGGCCAGACGGGCCTCTCCGTCGCCTTCGACCTGCCGACCCAGACCGGCTACGACTCCGACCACCTCCTCGCCCGCGGCGAGGTGGGCCGGGTCGGCGTCCCGGTCGGCCACGTCGGCGACATGCGCACCCTGTTCGACGGCATCCCGCTCGAACAGACCAACACCTCCATGACGATCAACGCCACCGCGATGTGGCTGCTGGCGCTCTACCAGGTGGTCGCCGAGGAGCAGGGCGCCGACATCGCCAAGCTCACCGGCACCACCCAGAACGACATCGTCAAGGAGTACCTGTCGCGCGGGACGCACGTCTTCCCGCCCGGCCCCTCGGTGCGCCTGATCACCGACATGATCGCCTACACCGTCGGCCGCATCCCCAAGTGGAACCCGATCAACATCTGCAGCTACCACCTGCAGGAGGCCGGGGCCACGCCCGTCCAGGAGATCGCCTACGCGATGTGCACCGCCATCTCGGTGCTCGACGCCGTCCGCGACTCCGGCCAGGTACCGGCCGAGCGGATGGGCGAGGTGGTCGCCCGGATCTCCTTCTTCGTCAACGCCGGCGTGCGCTTCGTCGAGGAGATGTGCAAGATGCGCGCCTTCGCCCAGCTGTGGGAGAAGGTCACGCTGGAGCGCTACGGCGTCCAGGACCCGAAGCAGCGCCGCTTCCGCTACGGCGTCCAGGTCAACTCGCTCGGCCTGACCGAGGCCCAGCCGGAGAACAACGTCCAGCGGATCGTCCTGGAGATGCTGGCCGTCACCCTCTCCAAGGACGCCCGCGCCCGCGCCGTCCAACTGCCCGCCTGGAACGAGGCGCTGGGCCTGCCCCGGCCCTGGGACCAGCAGTGGTCGCTGCGGATCCAGCAGGTGCTGGCCTACGAGTCGGACCTGCTGGAGTACGGCGACCTCTTCAACGGCTCCGAGGTGATCGAGGCCAAGACCGCCGACCTGCTGGCCGGCGCCGAGGCGGAGATCGCCAAGGTACTGGCGATGGGCGGGGTCATTCCCGCCGTGGAGTCCGGCTACCTGAAGTCCAACCTGGTCTCCTCGCACGCCGCCCGGCGGGCCCGGATCGAGTCCGGCGAGGACAAGATCGTCGGCGTCAACTGCTTCGACACCACCGAGGAGAGCCCGCTCACAGCCGACCTCGACACCGCCATCATGGTCGTCGACCCGGCCTCCGAGCAGTCCGTGCTCGCCGCCCTGGAGGCTTGGCGCGGGCAGCGCGACGAGGCCGCCGTCCAGACCGCGCTGGCCGAGCTCAAGGCCACCGCGGCCACCGACGCCAACCTGGTGCCGGCCACGCTCGCCTGCGCCCGGGCCGGCGTCACCACCGGCGAGTGGGCCTTCGCCCTGCGCGAGGTGTTCGGCGAGTACCGCGCGCCCACCGGCGTCGGCGGCGCCCCGGTCGCGGTGGCCGCCGAACCCGGCGGGGAACTGGCCGCGGTGCGCGCCGCCGTCGCCGCCACCGCCGAGGAACTGGGCTCCGGCAAACTGCGCCTGCTGGTCGGCAAGCCCGGCCTGGACGGGCACTCCAACGGCGCCGAGCAGATCGCCGTCCGGGCCCGCGACGCCGGGTTCGAGGTGGTCTACCAGGGCATCCGGCTGACCCCCGAGCAGATCGTCTCCGCCGCCGTCGCGGAGGACGTGCACTGCGTGGGCCTGTCGATCCTCTCCGGCGCCCACTGCGAGCTGGTGCCCGACGTCCTGCGCCGGCTGCGCCGGGCCGGGGTGCAGGATGTCCCGGTGATCGTGGGTGGCATCATCCCGGCAGCGGACGGCGAGGCCCTCAAGGCCGCCGGCGTCGCCGCCGTGTTCACCCCGAAGGACTTCGGCATCACCACCATCATCGGCCGGATCGTGGACGAGATCCGGCTCGCCAACAAGCTCCAGCCCTGGACGCCCGCACCCGCGCCCACCAGCTGACCACTGGGAAGGAACCGACCCACCCTCATGGCTACCGTCAACCGTCTGCGCCCGCGCCGCTCCTGCCTCGCCGTGCCCGGCAGCAACCCGCGCTTCCTGGAGAAGGCCCAGGGCCTCCCCGCCGACCAGGTCTTCCTCGACCTGGAGGACGCCTGCGCCCCCCTCGTCAAGGAGAGCGCCCGCCACCACATCGTCGACGCGCTCAACAACGGCGACTGGGGCGGCAAGACCCGCGTCGTCCGGGTCAACGACTGGACCACCCACTGGACCTACCGCGACGTGATCACCGTCGTCGAGGGCGCCGGCCCCAACCTCGACTGCATCATGCTGCCCAAGGTCCAGGACGCCGAGCAGGTCAAGGCGCTCGACCTGCTGCTCACCCAGATCGAGAAGACCATGGGCTTCGAGGTCGGCCGGATCGGCATCGAGGCGCAGATCGAGAACGCCAAGGGCCTGGTCAACGTCGACGCCATCGCCGAGGCCTCGCCCCGGCTGGAGACCATCATCTTCGGCCCCGCCGACTTCATGGCCTCCATCAACATGAAGTCCCTGGTGGTCGGCGAGCAGCCGGCCGGCTACCCGGCCGACGCCTACCACTACATCCTGATGCGCATCCTGATGGCCGCCCGCGCCAACGACCTCCAGGCCATCGACGGCCCGTACCTGCAGATCCGCAACCAGGAGGGCTACCGCGAGGTCGCCCGGCGCGCCGCCGCCCTCGGCTTCGACGGCAAGTGGGTGCTCCACCCCGACCAGGTCGGCGCCGCGAACGAGATCTTCTCGCCCTCCCAGGAGGACTACGACCACGCCGAGCTGATCCTCGACGCCTACGACTGGTGCACCTCCGAGGCGGGCGGCGCCAAGGGCTCCGCGATGCTCGGCGACGAGATGATCGACGAGGCCAGCCGCAAGATGGCCCTGGTCATCGCCGGCAAGGGCCGGGCCGCCGGCCTGGAGCGCACCACCAAGTTCGAGATCCCGGAAAGCTGAGGCCCGCCGCGATGCAGTTCGGACGCACCTACGAGGAGTTCGAGGTCGGCGCGGTCTACAAGCACTGGCCCGGCAAGACCGTCACCGAGTACGACGACCACCTCTTCTGCCTGCTCACCATGAACCATCACCCGCTCCACCTGGACACCAACTACGCCGAGCGGACGACGGACTTCGGCAGGAACGTGGTGGTGGGCAACTACATCTACTCGCTGCTGCTGGGCATGTCCGTCCCGGACGTCTCCGGCAAGGCCATCGCCAACCTGGAGATCGAGTCGCTGCGGCACGTCGCGCCGACCTTCCACGGCGACACCCTCTACGGCGAGACCACCGTCCTCGACAAGTGGCCGTCCAAGTCCAAGGACGACCGCGGCATCGTGTACGTCGAGACCAAGGGGTACAAGCAGGACGGCACGGTCGTCTGCATCTTCCGCCGCAAGGTGATGGTGCCGACCGAGACGTACAACAAGGAGCGCGGCGGCGAGCAGCCCGGCCGCCCGACTCCCCTTTCCTAGGACCCCTTTCCTGGGACCCCGGATCTCCCCAGACCCCGGAGGGGCCGGCCGCCGTCATCGGCCGACCCCCACCCGGAACGGGGGCCCTGCTGCCGCAGCCACGCCGGCAGGGCCCCCGGCAATCCCCCCCCCCGCCCCCTTAAACCTTTCGGAGCCGCACGATGGGACGCCTGGCACAGACCGACGGCCTCACCGAGATCCAGCGGGACATCCTCGCCACCGTGCGGGATTTCGTCGACAAGGAGATCATTCCGGTCGCGACCGAGCTGGAACACAAGGACGAGTACCCGACCGCCATCGTCGAGGGGATGAAGCAGCTCGGCCTCTTCGGCCTCACCATCCCCGAGGAGTACGGCGGCCTCGGCGAGTCGCTGCTCACCTACGCCCTGGTGGTCGAGGAGATCGCCCGCGGCTGGATGAGCGTGTCCGGCATCGTCAACACCCACTTCATCGTGGCGCACATGATCAACGCCCACGGCACCCAGGAACAGAAGGACCACTTCCTGCCGAAGATGGCCGCCGGGGAAATCCGCGGCGCGTTCTCGATGTCCGAGCCCGGCCTCGGCTCCGACGTTTCGGCCATCTCCACCAAGGGCGTCAAGGACGGGGAGTTCTACGTCCTCAACGGCCAGAAGATGTGGCTCACCAACGGCGGCACCTCCACCCTCGTCGCGGTCCTGTGCAAGACCGACGAGGGCGGCAGCACCCCGTACAAGAACATGACCACCTTCCTGATCGAGAAGACCCCCGGATTCGGCCCGAACCCGACCGTCCCCGGCCTCACCGTGCCCGGGAAGATCGAGAAGATGGGCTACAAGGGCGTCGACACCACCGAACTGGTCCTCCAGGACGTCCGGATCCCGGCCGACCGCATCCTCGGCGGCGTCCCCGGGCGCGGCTTCTACCAGATGATGGACGGCGTCGAGGTCGGCCGCGTCAACGTCGCCGCCCGCGGCTGCGGCGTCGCCCGCCGCGCCTTCGAACTCGGCATCTCCTACGCCCAGCAGCGCTCCACCTTCGGCAAGAAGATCGCCGAGCACCAGGCCATCCAGTTCAAGCTCGCCGAGATGGCCACCAAGGTCGAGGCCGCCCACCAGATGATGGTCATGGCCGCCCGCAAGAAGGACAGCGGCGAGCGCAACGACCTCGAAGCCGGCATGGCCAAGTACCTCGCCTCCGAGTACTGCAAGGAGGTCGTCGAGGACGCCTTCCGCATCCACGGCGGCTACGGCTTCTCCAAGGAGTACGAGATCGAACGGCTCTACCGCGAGGCCCCGATGCTGCTCATCGGTGAAGGAACTGCGGAGATCCAGAAGATGATCGTCGGACGCCGGCTCCTGGAGGAGTACCGGATCGCGGAGTGAGCACCGGGTCACCCCGGCTCGACGAGCGGCCCCCGGGGCGCTCCGGGCCGGCTGGACGACCCCTTCCGAACCGCCGGTCGACGGGCGTGCGGGCCCGTCCCGGCCACCCGCCGTGCCCATCACGACCCCGGCCTGGTCCGCCTGGGTCCGGCACGGCCCTCCGGGAGCGGCCGCAGGGCGTACAGCTGCAACGACACGCCCCGCGGCCGCTTCCACACACCCTCGACGGGCCGTGTCCCGCGCCCCCGGCGGACCGCGAACGGCCCGTTCCGCCCACCGGGTTCCGCCGACGGGCCTGTTGAGACAAGTGTCACCAGCCCCGTCCGGTCCCTTGGGAACCGGACCGGGGCGAGCTACGGTCGTAGAGGTGGGACGCGCACACGCGCTTCCACCGGACACGTGAACGAGCAGGCGGGTTGCCCACCCACCGTGTGCTCCCGATAGCATCCACCGGGACAGCAAGCCGTCCCTCTATTACCCGATCCCGCGGTGGCCCCCGTCCAGCGGCCATGATCCCCCGCGACAAAGGTCTTCGATGCCCATCAGCCCGTCCCCTCACCCCTCCGTCACGGACCGCGATGCCCTCGCAGCCACGGCGGCCGGTCGGCGACCCCGCGTGACCATCGCGCGCGGAGCCACCCCCTGGTTCGTCCCCACCCTCGCCACGGCCGCCGTGACCACCGCCCTCACCCGGCGCAGCGGCAAGTGGGCCCTGGCAGCGGTACCCGCCTGTGCGCTCAGCGCGGGCATGCTGTGGTTCTTCCGCGACCCCGAGCGTGAGATCGGCGCGGGCAGAGTGATCTCCCCCGCCGACGGCGTGGTGCAGAGCATCGACGCCTGGCCGGACGGCCGCACCCGGGTCGCGATCTTCATGAGCCCGCTCAACGTCCACGTCAACCGCGCGCCCCTGCCCGGCACGGTGACGTCGGTCGAGCACGTCGCGGGCGGCTTCGTCCCCGCGTTCAACAAGGACAGCGACCAGAACGAGCGGGTCGTCTGGCACTTCGACACCGAGCTCGGCGACATCGAGATGGTGCAGATCGCGGGGGCCGTGGCCCGTCGCATCGTGCCGTACGTCGCCGCCGGTACCAAGGTCGAGCAGGGCGACCGGATCGGTCTGATCCGGTTCGGCTCCCGGGTCGACACCTACCTGCCGGCCGGCGTCGAGGTCGGCGTCGAGGTCGGCCAGAAGACCACAGCCGGGGTGACGCGCCTTGACCGTGACTGATCCTGAGACAATCGTCGGCCTGGACGACGAGGAGACGGCCCTGCGCCGTCGCCGCTGGGCGCGCGACCGCGAGCTGCGCGCCCCGCGCTCTCCCCAGCACCTGTCCACCGCCGACTTCCTGACCCTGGGGAACGCCGTCTGCGGCTTCCTGGCGATCTACTCGATCACCACCGGGGTCCTCGTCCCGCACATCACCAACCCGGACGCCGCACCCGACCGGCACAGCGCCGCCACCGCGGTCACGCTGCTGCTCATCGGCTCCATGTGCGACCTCTTCGACGGGCTGGTGGCGCGCAAGCTCCGCTCCTCCGCCCTCGGAGCGGAACTGGACAACCTGGCCGACCTGATCAGCTTCGGCATCGCGCCGGCCTACTTCGTCGCCGTCTGGGGCATGGTCTCCCAGGGCTCCAACAGCAAGCTCTCGGCGCTCATCGCGATCACCGTCCTGCTCGCGGTCGTCCTGCGGCTCGCCCGCTTCTCCGCCGTCAAGATGCGACCCGGGGTGTTCCAGGGCATGCCCTGCCCGATGGGCGCGATGACGGTCATCGCCATCGTGCTGCTCGACCCGCCGTTCCTGCCCGGTCTGCTCGCCATCTTCGGCGCCGCGTACCTCATGGTCAGCCGGATCGAGTACCCCAAGCCCCAGGGGCTGCTGGCCACCGCCACGCTGTGCTGGATCGTCGTCTCCATCGGCTGCCTCGCGGCCTGGGCGACCGGCCTGCCCGGCGGCGACGCCCTGATGCACGTCGGCGCCTTCGCCCAGATCACGCTCGCCGCGATGGCCCCACTGCTGGTCATCCGGCGCAAGGTCGGACAGAAGGTCGGCGACGTCCGCGCCAGGCGGGCGGAGTCCCGCCTCGGCTAGTCGTTCCCGTACGCGAGAGGGGCCCGGATCCAGTCGGATCCGGGCCCCTCTTCGTCGTGCTCGCTCTTCGGCGGGCGCTGCTAGGCGCCGCCGGTGTGCACGCTGAACGCCGAGCGGCGGGCCGCCCGCGCCACGCCCGGATCCGGGTGCACGCTCGAGACCGCCGACAGCACCGAGGCCGCCCGCGGGTGCCCCGACTGCCGGGCCCGGGCGAACAGCCGCACCGGATCGCCCGCCGCGGCGCCCTCGACGTGGCCCACCAGCAGCTCCGTCTCGCCGTGGTCCAGCACCGCCGCCGCCGTGTCGACCCACAGCCAGGCCGCGTCCTCCGCCCCCAGCACGTCCGCCGGCGAAACCCCCTCGTCCGAGCGCTCCGCCAGCCACAGCAGCGCGTACGGGCGCAGCACCGGCTCGTCCACCGACCCCCGCACCGCCTGCTCCGCCGGGCCGCCGGCCACCCGCAGCGCCTCGAAGGCCAGCCCGCGCACCAGCGCGTCGTCCCCCTGCGCCGCGTCCAGCAGCTCCGCCACCGCCCGATCGGCCGGACGGGCCGCCACCCAGGCGCGGAACTCGGCCCGCGCCGGGCCCGGCGAATAGTCCGCGCAGGCGTTCAGCAGCTCGAAGGCGCTCTGCTCGATGTGCCCGGCCGCGGTCTGCGCGACCGTGCAGATCTCCTCCAGCTTCGCCCGCACCGCCCAGTGGCCCAGCGGCGACAGCTCGGCGGCCTCGTCCCTGCGGACCACGGCCCCGACGGCCGCCAGGCCGTCCAGCATCCAGTCCAGGACCGCGGCCACGTCCGCCGGCGACGGCGGGGTGTCGATCTGCGGCTCCCGGCACGTGCCGCGGACCGCCGACACCGCCGAGGCGGCGTGCGGCACGGGCGACAGGCCCGAACCGTCCGTGCCACCCACCCGGCGCTCGTCCAGACCCCGGCGCAGCAGCTCCAGCAGTTCGCCGTCCGACACCGGACCGGCCACCAGGTGCAGGAACGACAGCAGCTGAGGTGCCTGGTCCACCGCCTGGCCGGCCAGCACCGCGAACACGCCCCGCAGGGCGGCCGGCGGCACCGGAGCCAGCAGCGTCCAGGCGTCGAACAGCGCCGACCAGCCGCGGACCACCGCCTCGTCGTCGTGCTCCCAGGCGTGCAGGCGCCAGCCCGGGACCGCACCGCCGTCCCTGGCCTCCACCAGGCCGACCAGCAGTGCCTGCCCCCACGCCTTGGCGGCGGCGCCGACCGTCATGGCCAGCGCCCGACCCGCCGCACGGGCGTCGTCGGGCAGCAGCTCGCCCCGCTTGTCGACCTCTTCCAGGTCTCCCGCCCAGCGGGCGATCCGGACGGCGTCCACCAGCATCCGGCGGGCCAGCGGCGCCAGCTCGGCCGGCGCGGGGAAGCCCTCCGGTACGGGAACCCTCCCCCGACCGGGCGCCGCAGCGGGCCCTCGTCGGCGGGGTACCCCGGCCCCGCCCGGCTTGCCGGCGGCGGGCCGGTGGGCCGTACCGGGGAGACGGGTCACCGTCGCACCAGTACCGATCGTCGGAGGGAGCGGGGCATCACGGTCGCGCGGATTCCGAGACGTCACGTCGAGCAGTCTTCCCCTTGTACCGGCCTTCTGTCACATCCGGTTGGCTGTACGGACGGGCGGCCGTCGACGGCGCCTCCCCAAGATCGGGCAACAATCGGGCAACAGAGGCAAACCGCCTGGCCGGAAACAGGTGGCGGGGGCATGCCATCCCGGCTCAACCCTTGCGGCGGCGGTCGCGCTACCCGCCCGACCGGTCACACTCCGTGGCTGACGGGTGAGGTCCGGGTTTCGTACAGAGGCCCTGTCGGTGTGACTTCTCGTGCGGGGGGGCTGGGTTCAGAGAAGGGGGGTGAGCCAGCGGCGGAGGAGTTCGGTGTAGTGGGTGGGGGCGGAGTTCCAGAGGGTGGTGTGGTCGGCGCCCGGGAAAGGCCGGAGGCTGACCACGCCGGGGCGGGCGGCGGCGAGGCGCTCGGCGGCGCGGAACGGGGCGACCTGATCGTCGGGGCTGTGCAGGAGGAGGGTGGGGACGCGCAGGTCGGCACCCTCGGCGATGCGGCTGAAGTCGGCGAGGTCGACGCCGGTGCGGCCCTCGGCCGCGAGGGCGCCGAGCTCGGCGGCGGCGCCGGTGTAGCCGGCCCGGGCGGCGCCGCGGCGGGCGGTGGCGGGCAGGTCGAGGACCGGCGAGTCCAGGACGAGACCGCTGATGGCATGGGCCCAGGCGGAGCGGGAGGCCGTCTGGAGGGCCATGGTGGCGCCGAGGGACCAGCCGTACAGGATGACCCGGCCGGCGCCGCTGTCGAGGGCGAGCCGGACCGCCGACTCGACGTCGCGCCACTCGGTCTCGCCGAAGTGGCCGAGCCCGTCCGGCGAGGCGGGGGCGCCCTGGTCGCCCCGGTAGGTGACGGCGAGGGCGGGCAGGGCGAGGCGGTCGAGCACGGGGAGGACCGGGAGGGTCTGCTGCCGGTCGGCGCCGGGGCCGTGGACGAGGATCACCCAGGTGCCGCGTTTGCCGTCGAGGCGCCAGGCGGGGAGGGCGCCGAGTTCGCCGTCGGCGGCGGTGTCGGTGAAGGGGAGGCCGAGCGCCTCCGTGGGGTCGCCGAGGTGGACGCGGGGGGTGAAGCGGACCTCGGTGCCGGGAGTGAGGGTGCCCCGGTCGGCGCGGACGAGGCGGCGGGTGACACCGTTCTCGTCGCTGTGCAGGACGTCCTCGACGACGGCGTGGCCGTGGTCGTCCCACTCCACGGCCCAGCGGCCGGGGCGCAGGCTCTCGGGGCGGCGGTTGAAGGTGATCCGGCCCGCGGCGAGGCTCCGCACCAGGACGGGGCCCGACTCCCGGACGGCGCTCGCCGGGTGGACCAGCCGTTCGGAGGCCCGACGGCCGATCACCAGGACGGCGGCCCCGGCGCCGACGACGGCGGCCGCCACGACGGCCGCGGTTCCCCAACGCATATCGCTCCCCGCTCTGCTGGTCTTGGCTGGTCTTGGACCGGACGGTGTCCGGGCGGTGTCCGGGCGCTGCTCGGACGGTGTTCGGGCACCAGTTCACCGGGGGGCCGCGCGGGCGGCCACCGGGCTGGGCCGTCCGGGTCACGGCGGGGCGTCGGGCGGGGCGGGCCTCGGGCGGGCGGGGCGTCGGGCGGGGCGGGCGAGAACGGCACCGGCGACGGGGCTCCGAGGTGTGACCAACCCCTCCGTGACCTCGGTTGACTCCCGGTTCGGCCGCGTGATGGGATCCTGGGGCCAAACGGAGGCATGCAGAGGAAGCCGGTGCGAGTCCGGCGCGGTCCCGCCACTGTCACCGGGGAGCACGCTCGGAACATTGCCACGGCGGACCGTCAGAAGCCGCTGGAAGGCCCGGGGGTGCGTCCGACCCGGAAGCCAGGAGACTCTCGCCCCCGGTACGTCGATCCAGGGCGCGGACCCTGAGTGAGGACACGCACGCGATGCAGGCTGCCCCGACCCGCCGGACCCCACGCGGCCTTCCGCCGAACCCGCCGTGCGCCCGCTGACCCGCGCCGCCGCGTTCGCGCTCGGCGCCGCCGCGGGCTTCGCCGCGGACGCCCGCTTCGCCGACCCCCGGCGCGGCCACCCGGTGGCCGTGTTCGGCGGCGCGGCGACCCGGCTGGAGCGGCGGGTGTGGCAGGACGACCGGGTGGCCGGCGCCGGGTACACGGCGCTGTGCGTGGGCGCGGTCGCGGCCGGCGCGGTGGCCCTGGACCGTACGGTGGGCCGGCGTCCGCTGGGCCGGGCCGCGCTGGCGGCCGCCGCTACCTGGACGGTGCTGGGCGGCACCTCGCTGACCCGGGAGGCGCGCACCATCGGCCGGTCGCTGGCCACGGGCGACCTGACGGCCGCGCGGGAACGGCTGCCGCACCTGTGCGGGCGGGATCCGAGCACGCTGGACGGGCCGCAGATCGCCCGCGCGGTGGTCGAGTCGGTCGCCGAGAACACGGCGGACGCCGTGGTGAACGCGCTGGTCTGGGGCACGCTGGCGGGCACGCCGGGGCTGCTGGCGTTCCGCGCGGTGAACACGCTGGACGCGATGGTCGGCCACCGCTCGCCGCGGTACGCCCGGTTCGGCTGGGCCTCGGCCCGGCTGGACGACGTGGCGGGCTGGCCGGGCGCCCGGCTGACGGCGCTGCTCACGGTGGCCGCCGCGCCGCAGCCGAAAACGGCCTGGCGGGTCTGGCGGCGGGACGGTTCGGCGCACCCGAGCCCGAACGCGGGCCAGGCGGAGGCGGCCTTCGCGGGCGCGGTGGGCGTCCGGCTGGGCGGGACCCTCCAGTACGGGGAGCGGGTGGAGCACCGGCCGGTGCTGGGCGCGGAGTTGCGCCCGGTGACGGTGGACGACATCGAGCGGGCCTGCGTGCTCTCCCGGCGGGTGGGCGCGCTGGCCCTGGGTACGACGGTCGCGGGGCACGTCGCGCTGCGCTTGCTGATGACACGGTGGAGGGGAAGGGCATGAGCAACGCACTGCTGGTCGCCGGGACGACCTCGGACGCGGGCAAGAGCGTGGTGACCGCGGGCATCTGCCGCTGGCTGGCCCGGCAGGGGGTGCGGGTCGCGCCGTTCAAGGCGCAGAACATGTCGCTGAACTCCTTCGTCACCGCCGACGGCGCCGAGATCGGCCGGGCGCAGGCGATGCAGGCGCAGGCGGCCCGGGTGGAGCCGGAGGCGGCGATGAACCCGGTGCTGCTGAAGCCGGGCGCGGACGGCCGCAGCCAGGTGGTGCTGCTGGGCCGGCCGGTCGCCGAGGTGGGCGCGCTGGACTACCGCGAGCGCAAGCCCGTCCTGCTGGAACGGTCGCTGGAGTGCCTGGCGGATCTGCGCCGCCGCTACGAGGTGGTGGTCTGCGAGGGCGCCGGTTCGCCCGCCGAGATCAACCTGCGGGACCGGGACATCGCCAACATGGGCCTGGCGACGGCCGCCGGGCTGCCGGTGGTGGTGGTCGGGGACATCGACCGCGGCGGCGTCTTCGCGGCGATGTACGGGACGCTGGCGCTGCTGTCGGCGCAGGACCAGCGGCACGTGGCGGGCTGGTTCGTCAACAAGTTCCGCGGCGACGCGCGGCTGCTGGCGCCCGGCCTGGAGATGCTGCACGGGCTGACCGGCCGTCCGGTGCTCGGCACCCTGCCGATGCTGCCGGGCCTGTGGCTGGACGCCGAGGACTCGCTGGACCTGTCCACGGTGGTGGACCGGGTCGACGGCCGCGGCCCGCTCGGGGCGGACGTGCTGCGGGTGGCCGTGGTGCGCTTCCCCCGGCTGTCGAACTTCACCGACCTGGACGCGCTGGCGCAGGAGCCCGGCGTGCTGGTGCGCTGGGTGACCCGGCCGGAGGAACTGGCCGACGCCGACCTGGTGGTGCTGCCCGGCACCCGGGCCACCGTGGCCGACCTGGCCTGGCTGCGCGAACGCGGCCTGGAGCCGGCGCTGAAGGCGCGGACGGCGGCCGGGCTGCCGGTCCTCGGGGTGTGCGGCGGCTACCAGATGCTGGCGCGCGGGATCGAGGACGAGGTGGAGTCCGGGGCCGGCTCGGTCGAGGGCCTGGGCCTGCTGCCGACGCACGTGCGGTTCGGCGCCGAGAAGGTGCTGGCGCGGCCGGTCGGCACGGCGTACGGGCAGCGGGTCGAGGGGTACGAGATCCACCACGGGGTGGTGGCCGTGGAGGGGGGCGAGCCGTTCTTCTCCGATGACGACGGGCGCGGCCTGGACGGCTGCCGGGTCGGCCCGGTGTGGGGCACGACCTGGCACGGCGCGCTGGAGAACGACGGCTTCCGTCGTGAACTCCTGCGCGAGGTCGCCGCGTTGGCGGGCCGGGCGTTCGTGCCGGCGCCGGACACCTCGTTCGCCGAGGCGCGCGAGGCCCGGCTGGACCGGCTGGGCGACCTGATCGAGGAGCACGCGGACACCGACGCGCTGTGGAAGCTGATCGAGGGCGGGGTGCCGGCGGCCGGATCGCTGCCGTTCCTGGCGCCCGGGGCACCTGGGGAGTATGCATGAGTGACGTCCGCTATCCGTTCACCGCGATCGTCGGCATGCCCGACCTGCGGCTCGGCCTGCTGCTCAACGCGGTCTCGCCGGCCGTGGGCGGCGTGCTGGTGCGCGGCGAGAAGGGCACCGCGAAGTCGACCATGGTGCGCGCGCTGGCCGGCCTGCTGCCGACCCTCGCGGCCGTCGACGGCTGCCGGTTCGCCTGCGACCCGGCCGCGCCGGACCCGCAGTGCCCGGACGGTCCGCACGACCTCCCCTCGGCGTCCGAACGCCCCGCCCAGCTGGTCGAGTTGCCGGTCGGCGTGGCCGAGGACCGGATCGTCGGCTCGCTCGACCTGGAACGGGCGCTCGCCGAGGGCGTCAAGGCGTACGAGCCGGGGCTGCTCGCCAAGGCGCACCGCGGCGTGCTCTACATCGACGAGGTGAACCTGCTCCAGGACCACGTCGTGGACCTGCTGCTGGACGCCGCCGCGATGGGCCGCTCGTACGTCGAGCGCGAGGGCGTGTCGGTGCGGCACGCCGCCCGCTTCCTGCTGGTCGGCACGATGAACCCCGAGGAGGGCGAGCTGCGGCCGCAGCTGCTCGACCGGTTCGGCCTGACCGTCGAGATCGCCGCCACCCGGGACCCGGCCGAGCGCGCCGAGGTGGTCCGCCGCCGGCTCGGCTACGACGCCGACCCGGCCGGCTTCGCCGCGCGGTTCGCCGCGGACGAGCAGGCGCTCGCCGAACGCATCACCGCCGCCCGGGAGTTGCTGCCCAAGGTGGAGCTGACCGATGTGGCGCTGCGTCAGATCACCGCCGTGTGCGCCGCGTTCGAGGTGGACGGGCTGCGCGCCGACATCGTGATGGCCCGCACCGCCGTCGCGCTCGCCGCCTGGGACGGGCGGACCGAGGTGCTGGAGGAGGACGTCCGCAAGGCCGCCCAGCTGGCGCTGCCGCACCGGCGCCGCCGCAACCCCTTCGACGCGCCGGGGCTGGACGAGGAGCAGCTCGACCGGACGCTGGAGGAGCACGCACAGCCGGAGGAGCCCGCGCAGCCATCGGAGCCCTCGGAGCCCTCGGAGCCCGAGGGGTCCGGGGAGCTCGGGGGCTCAGGAGAGGCCGAGGGCGACGGGGACGGCGAGGGCGACGGCCCCGAGGACGACGGTCCGGGCCCGGACGGCGGCCCCGGCGGCGGCCCGGACGGCGGCGGGGCCCCCGAGCCCACCTCCGGCCCGGAGGCATCGGCCGCCGAGCCGGACGAGCCGCTCCAGCAGCCCGTACCGGCCCAACACCCCGCCCCCGCCCGGGAGTCGGCGCCGGTCGCGGCCGGCGACCCGTACCGGACCAAGCTGTTCACCGTGCAGGGCACCGGCCACGGCGCCCAGGGCCGCCGCTCCCCCGCCGAGACCACCGGCGGGCACACCGTGCGCGCCCGGCGCCCCCAGGGCACGCTCAGCCGCCTGCACCTGACCGCCACCTTGCAGGCCGCCGCGCCGCACCAGGCGGCACGCGGGCGGGCCGGCCGGGCGCTGGTGCTGCGCAAGGACGACTTCCGCGAACAGGTCCGCCAGGGGCGGGAGTCCAACCTGGTGCTGTTCGTCGTCGACGCCTCCGGCTCGATGGCCGCCCGGCAGCGGATGACCGCCGTCAAGGGCGCCGTGCTGTCCCTGCTGATGGACGCCTACCAGCGGCGCGACAAGATCGGCATGATCACCTTCCGGGGCGCGGACGCCGAACTGGCGCTGCCGCCGACCTCGTCCGTGGAGGTCGGCGCGGCCCGGCTGGAGTCGCTGCCCACCGGCGGCCGCACCCCGCTGGCCGCCGGCCTGCTGCGCGCGCACGAGGTGCTGCGGGTGGAGCGGCTGCGCGACCCGAGCCGCCGCCCGCTGCTGGTCGTGGTGACCGACGGCCGGGCCACCGGCGGGCGGGACGCGCTCGCCCGGTCGCAGCGCGCGGCCGGACTGTTCGCCGCGCAGGGCACCGCCAGCGTGGTGCTGGACTGCGAGTCCGGCCCCGTCCGGCTCGGCCTCGCCCGCACCCTGGCCGGGCTGCTCGGCGGCACCGCCGTCAGTCTGGACGAGCTGCGCCCCGAGGGCGTCGCCTCGCTCGTCCGCGAGAACCGCCACGACGGCCGGCGTGACAGCCGGCAGGAGAACCGTCGCGAGAACCGTGCCACCACCATGCGAAAGGCGGCCTGAGCCGACATGCCCAAGGGTGTCCCCGAGAGCGTCCCCGACGACGGCCTGACGACCCGTCAGCGTCGCACGCAGCCGATCACCGCCGTGCACACCGGCCCCGGCAAGGGCAAGTCCACGGCCGCGTTCGGCATGGCGCTGCGGGCCTGGAACCAGGGCTGGCCCGTCGGGGTGTTCCAGTTCGTGAAGTCCGCCAAGTGGAAGGTCGGCGAGGAGAACGCGCTGCGCGTGCTCGGCGCCTCCGGCGAGGGCGGCACGGTCGACTGGCACAAGATGGGCTCCGGCTGGTCGTGGATCCAGCGCTCCAGCGAGATGGAGATGGACAGCGAGGCGGCCGCCAAGGAGGGCTGGGAGCAGGTCAAGCGCGACCTGGCGGCCGAGACCTACCGCTTCTACGTGCTGGACGAGTTCACTTACCCCATGCACTGGGGCTGGGTCGACCCGGAGGAGGTCGTGTCGGTGCTCAAGGACCGCCCGGGCAGCCAGCACGTCGTCATCACCGGCCGGTACGCGCCCGAACCGCTGACCGAATTCGCCGACCTGGTCACCGAGATGACCAAGGTCAAGCACCCCATGGACGCCGGCCGCAAGGGCCAGCGCGGTATCGAGTGGTAGACCGTTGAGCACTGCCGGCAGGCCGTTGGCCGCCATCCCCCGCCTCGTCATCGCCGCGCCTTCCTCGGGCGCCGGCAAGACCACCGTCGCCACCGGCCTGATCGCGGCGCTCGCCGCGCGCGGACTGGCGGTGTCCCCGCACAAGGTCGGCCCCGACTACATCGACCCGGGCTACCACGCGCTCGCCGCCGGGCGCCCGGGCCGCAACCTGGACGCCTTCATGTGCGGCCCGGAGCGGATCGCCCCGCTCTTCCTGCACGGCGCGGCGGGGGCGGACGTCGCGGTGGTCGAGGGGGTCATGGGCCTGTTCGACGGGGCCTCCGGGCGGGGGGAGCTGGCCTCCACCGCGCACGTCGCCAAGCTGCTGCGGGCGCCCGTGGTCCTGGTGGTGGACGGCTCCTCGCAGTCCCGGTCGGTGGCCGCGCTGGTGCACGGCTTCGCCTCCTGGGACCCGGAGGTGCGCCTCGCCGGGGTGATCCTCAACCGGGTCGCCTCCGACCGGCACGAACAACTCCTGCGCGAGGCCCTGGAGGAGGGCTCGGGCGTGCCCGTGCTGGGCGCGCTGCGCCGCTCCACGACGGTCGCCACGCCGTCGCGCCACCTCGGGCTGATCCCGGCCGTGGAGCGCTCGGCGGAGGCCCTGCGCGCCGTCGCCGACATGGGTGAACTCGTCGCCGCCTCGGTCGACTTGGACGCCCTGCTCGAACTCGCCCGGACGGCACCGGAGTTGACCGCCGAACCGTGGAACCCGTCGGCCGAGGTCGACCCGGTGGCCGGCACGCCGCGGATCGCGGTCGCGGGCGGCGCCGCGTTCTCCTTCTCGTACGCCGAGAACGCCGAACTCCTCACCGCCGCAGGCGCCGAGGTCGTCCCCTTCGACCCGCTGCACGCCTCGGCACTGCCCGACGGCACGGCCGGCCTGGTGGTCGGCGGCGGCTTCCCCGAGCTGTACGTCCAGGAGCTGAGCGGCAACACGGCACTGCGCGGGGCCATCGCGGCGTTCGCCGCCGGCGGCGGCCCGATCGCCGCCGAATGCGCCGGACTGCTCTACCTGGGGCGCGAGTTGGACGGCCTGCCGATGTGCGGCGTACTGGACACCGGCGCCCGGATGACCGACCGGCTCACCCTCGGCTACCGGGAGGCCGTCGCCCTGCACGACTCCCCGCTCGCCCGGACCGGCACCCGGGTACACGGCCACGAGTTCCACCGGACGGTCTGCGAACCGGGCGCGGGCGAACACCCCGCCTGGGGCTGGCGCCTGCCCACCGGCCCCCGCACCGAGGGCTTCGCGGGCAGCCACGTCCACGCCTCCTACCTGCACCTGCACTGGGCCGGAGCCCCGTCCCTGGCCACCTCCTTCGCCTCCGCCGCAGCCGCCCACCAGGCAACCCCCGGCAAGCCCGCGTCACCGTGACCCCCCTCGGCGGGCCACCCGGCCCTGCGTCGGCAGGGCCTGAGGGCCGGACGCCTGTCCGCTACGCCTCGGTGTCCTTCGGGTGCCTGGGCGAGGCATAGACGAGGTGGACGACGCGGGCCGCCTCGTCCACCACGTACCGCACCCGGCCGCCGGCGGTCACCTCGTACTCCCACTGCGGCAGCTCGACGCCCCCGAACACGCGGGCGGCCAGCCGGCCCCGCAGCCGGTGCTGTCGATCCGGATCCCCCGTGGACAGGGGGTTCGCCCGGAGCGCCTCGAAACAGCGGCGGGCGTTCCCGGACGCCTCCGCACACAGCTCCCCCCACCCCTTGGCAGCCTCCGTCGTACCGAATCGCAGCCGCCACTCCGTCCCGACGGGCGGGGGCGGCACATCATCACCGCGCTTCGGGCTCACGGCTCGATCACCTCGCCGTGATCGTCGCCGGGCAGGGGCCTGGCGAGCTCTGCCGCCAGCTCCGGGTCGGCCAGCACTCTCGCGGTGGCGCGCCACTCGACTATCACCCGGTGCAGATTGGCGTGCACGTCCAGGTCCACGGCATCGCGCGTCGCGTCCACGAGGTCGACGACGAACTCGCGCACCTCCGCGGCCGACAGGTGCCGGACCCAGGGGAAGACGGCGGGGAGAGCCAGGAGCACCGCCTGCGTGCCCTCATCGCTGCTGATCAACGCGGCGAACAGGCGAGCGGCGACATCCGCGGTCTGCTCGCGCTGACGGTCGTGACGCTCGGTGGTGAGGTACAGGTCCTCCCCGTCGCGGCGCGTGACGTGCACGCGCTGGACTCGCTCCACACTGTCCGCGACGCGCTTGGAGTTCTTCGACAGATCGGAGAACGACACGGTGAGAGTCGACATGGCTCGACGCTAGTTCGGAATACGTTCCGAAGTCAATCGCACGGGCCGCCCGGCCGCGCCCTGCCCCTCTCAGGACGGGCCGTTGCCGAAGGTGCCGGTCAGGGGGTCGGGGCGGTCGGCGCGGTGGCAGGCGGCGCAGCGGAGGCGGGTGTAGATCGCCACCGGGCCCATGAAGACGTCCTCGCGGCCGTCCGCCGGGGAGGCGGAGGCGGCCGGCCCGCCACAGTCCAGGCAGGCGCGGCGGGGGCGGGCGGCGATGGAGCAAGCGCGGCAGAGCAGGTGGGTCGGGTGCTCGGCGTGGACGACCACGGGCTGGGGGCCGCCGTCGAGCAGATGGACGCACCACGTGCAGGACTCGTCCACCTGCGCCGCCAGCATCCGGGCCCTGGTCTCCTGCTGCCACCTGGCGGCCTTCTGCACCGGGACCGTCACCGGCGGCCCCCACCCGGCGGCACTGAGCCACTGGGCCCCCTCCGCCCCTGCCGCCCGCAGCTGGTCGTCGACGGCGATGTCCCTGGGGGTCTTGTCCTTCATGGGCTCCTCCTCCGGTGCGGTTCCCGCCGGGTTAACGCCACCGGGGAGGCCATGGACACGCGAACGGCCCGACCACTACGGCCACCTACCGCTGCCGCCGCCCGCGCACGCCCGGACCGACCGTCACCGCGGGGCCGCCCCGGCCCCCCAACGTACGCCGAAGCGCCGGGCCGCGCGGCGGTTCAGGCACAGACGCCGGGGCGCGCTCAGCCCAGCAGGGGCTCGGTGTCGCCGTGCGCGATGAGGAGCTTGCGCAGCAGGGTGTCGAGTTGGGCGCGCTCCTCGGCGTCGAGGCCCGCGAGGATGCGCTCCTCGTTGCGGACGTGGCCGGCCAGCGCGGTGTCGATGAGGTCCTTGCCGGCCGGGGTGAGGCGGACCAACACGGCGCGGCGGTCGTCGGGGCAGGGGTTGCGTTCGACCAGGCCCTTGGCGGAGAGACGGTCGACCCGGTTGGTGATGGCGCCGGAGGTGACCATGGCGGCCTTGAGGAGGGCGCGGGCGTTGAGCTCGTAGGGTTCGCCGGAGCGGCGCAGGGTGGCCAGGACGTCGAACTCGGAGGAGTCCAGGCCGCAGGAGCCGAAGTACTCGCGCAGGGCGCCGTCGACGCGGACGTTGAGGCGTCGCAGCCGGCCGATCAGGCCGATGGCCTCGGTGTTCAGGTCGGGGCGGGTCCTGGTCCACTGCTCGACGATCTCGTCGACGGTGTCGCGCTGCTGCATGGCCTGACGCCTCCTTGGTTGCCGCTCGCCGCGGCTCACGGCTGGACTGGCAGGCAACTATCTTAACATTCACATACTTGACGTTCACTCACCCAGGGGCGTATTAATTATCTCAACGTTCAGATAATCAACGTTGAGGGGGATGTCATGGGTGGAACACGCGCAGGAGTGGCCGTCACGGCGGCACTCGCCCCGGCGGCCTGGGGCACGACCTACCTGGTCACCACAGAACTCCTGCCCGAAGGCCGTCCACTGCTGCTCGCCGCCCTGCGGGCCCTCCCCGCCGGACTGCTCCTCCTGCTCATCGGCCGCAAACTGCCCAAGGGGCGCTGGTGGGGGCGCGCGGCCGTGCTCGGGATGCTCAACATCGGGCTGTTCTTCCCGCTCACCTTCGTCGGCGCCTACCGCCTGCCCGGCGGCGTCGCCGCCACCATCGGCGCGATCCAGCCGCTGCTCGTGACCGGCCTCTCGATCGGCATCCTCGGCGTACGGCCCGGACGGCGGGCACTGCTCGCAGGGCTCGCCGGCGTCGGCGGCGTCGCCCTGCTGGTACTGAAGAGCGGCGCCCGACTGGACGCCACCGGGATCGCCGCCATGGTCGGTGCGATCGCACTGATGGCCACGGGCACCGTCCTCACCCGCCGCTGGGGCCGCCCGGAAGGGGCCACCCTGCTCGACCTGACGGCCTGGCAGCTGCTCGCCGGATCACTGCTCCTCGTCCCGCTCGCGGCCGTCGTCGAAGGCGCGCCGCCCGCACTCAGCGGCGCCAACCTCGCCGGGTTCGCCTACCTCGGGCTGTTCAGCACCGCGCTCGGCTACGTCCTCTGGTTCCGCGGCATCGACCGCCTCGGCGCCGGACCGGCCTCCTTCCTCGGCCTGATCAACCCGGTCGTCGCGACCGTGGGCGGCCTCGTCATCCTCGGCCAGACCCTCACCCGCTGGCAACTCCTCGGCCTGCTGCTCGCCCTCGGCGCCATGCTCGCCGGCCAGGCCCCCACCCGAAAGCCCACTCCCGCTCCCGACCCCGACCCCGACACCGCCACCGTCCCCGACGCCCCCACGCTCGCCCCGGCCACCCGCTGACCACCGACCGCCCGGACAAGGAACACACCATGCACTACGTCCTCATCACCCGCACCGACCACACCCCGGACGCCGCCCTCGGCCACTACCTCGCCAACGTCGGCGCCACCATGGAGCCCTACCAGGGCCGCCTGCTCGCCTTCGACACCCCGGCCCGTCTGGAAGGCGAGACCGCCTACACCAAGACCGCCATCCTCGAATTCCCCACCGCGGCCGACGCCGACGGCTGGTACCACTCCCCCGCCTACCAGGCCCTCGCCACCTGGCGCATCACCACCATGGGCCACCCCGTCACCATCACCACCGTCCCCGGCCTACCCACCTGACCCACCCCTGCCCCCACCCACCAACACACCGCAGCCCCGCCGGTCCCCACCGGCGGGGCTCCGGCTCGTCAGCGGCACCCGGCGGGCTGCGCCCTCAGCCGGTGGCGCGGATGTAGATGTCGGCGGCGCCGGGGGCGGCGCCGGGGATGGTGGCGACGTAGATGCGGCGGGTGGTCTGGGGGTGGGTGGGGGGCGGGGTGGGGGTGAGGGAAGGGGTGGGGGTGGGCGTCGGGGTGGGGGTTGGGGCCGGGGGGAGGGTGACGGAGGGGGTGGGCTCGGGGGTGTCGTCGTCGAGGTCCGGGGTGGGGTCGGCGTCGGGGTCGGGGTCGGCGTCGGCGGCCTGGAGGCCGGGGGGTGCCGCGGGTACCGGGGGCGCCGGGTCGGCGGTGGTGGTGGCGTCGGGGGTGGGTGACGGGGTGGGCTCAGGGTCCGGGGGGAGTTCGGGGGCCTCGGCCGGGCCGTCGCCGCCGAGGGCGGCGGTGAGGTCGGCGGGGAGGGGGGCGGTGGGGCCGGGGGCCGGGAGGTCGTAGGCGCGCAGGAAGTCGCCGAGGCCGACGTCCTTGCCCGCGACGCGGTAGTGCAGGTACGCGATGGGGGCGCCGCCGGGGGTGTGGGTGTAGATGGCGCCGACGGGGACATAGGAACGGCCGACGCCGGGGTGCTGGGAGGGGTGGAGGCCGGCGAGGAGTTCGGCGCGGTCGCGGTCGGTCTCGCGGCCGACGCGGCCGGCGGTGAGCGAGTTGACGCCGCGCACCACGAGGGCGGCCGCGACGGACACGCAGAGGACCAGTCCGACGGCGACGGTGCGTCGCAGGACGGGTCGGCCGTGCAGGGCCGGCCAGGAGTCGGTGACCGCGCGCTCGGGCGGGATGCCGTCCACGTTTGTCGTTCCCCCGTTCGATCAGGACGTCATTGTGCTCGACGAGGGACCGTAGCCGAGAGTTCCTCAGCCCAGGTAGGCGGGGGCGACCGCGGCCTGGGTGACCCGCCGGGGGGCGCCGCCGCCGTCGGCGGGGACGGTCCACAGGTCGGCGCCGTAGTCGCCGGGCAGAGCGTAGAGGAGGGTGCCGGTGTCCGACCAGACGGCCTGGTCGTCGATGTTGCGCTGTTCGGCGGTGGCGGTCTCGGTCATGGTGGCGAGGTCGAGGACGTACAGGCGCCAGGGGGCGTCGGGGGACAGGCCGGGGACGCGCTTCTTGTACGCGATGCGGGTGCCGTCCGGGGAGAGCGAGGGGCACTCGACGTTCTCGTGCAGGGTGGTGAGGGTGTGGGCGGCGAGGTCGCCGCGGACGAGGTGGGTGTGGCCGCCGGTGGCGAGGGTCGCGTAGAAGGTGTTGTCGTCGGCGAAGGTCACGCCCCAGATGTTGATGTCGTGGGCCTGGTACGGGTGGCCGTCCTTGATCACGTCGAAGGTCTCCAGGTTGTCCCGGAGGTTCCCGTCGCGGACGTCGACGATGGAGGTGCGGGTGGAGAAGTCGGTGCCCGCGTAGGAGTCGCCGCTGACGAAGACCGTCCAGGCGGCGAGGTGCCCGGACGGGGAGACCCGGGAGCGGGTGGGGATGCCGGCCGCCGGGTAGGAGCGCCGTTCGCGCAGGTGGTCGTCGAGGACGACGGCGCGGTAGGTGTCCTCCAGGGCGCCGTGCTGGGCCTGGAGGCAGATGCCGGTGCCGGCGGCGGCGTAGAAGCGCAGGCACTGGACGCCGGAGGCGGTGCGCGGGCCGTCCGGGCGGTCGGCGGGGACGGCGGTGAGTTCGTCGCGGTGCGGGCCCCAGGCCATGTTGCGGAAGACCAGCTTCCGCCCCTCGGAGGGCTTCTGCAGGGTGACGGCGCCCTCGGTGACGGCGGGACCGCCGGGCTGGGCCTGGTCGCGCCGGGCGGTGCGGTCGGCGGCGTGGAGGACGGCCCCGGTGCCGACGGCGCCGAGCAGCAGGACGGCGACCAGGAGGATGATCACCCTGGTCCGGTTCTGGAGTCGGTTCACGGGCTCTCCTCGACGGTGGTGGTGACGGCGGGTTCACGCAGGACGGCGGCCGCGCCGAGCACGCAGAGCGCGAGCGCCCCCGCCGACCAGCCCAGCGCGCCGGTGCCGCCGACCGCGCTCCACAGCGCGCCGAACAGCAGCGAGCAGGCGAACCGGGCGAGCGCCTGCCCGGTGCCGACCAGGGCGAGCCCGGCGCCCCGCTGCCCGGCCGGGACGGCGTCGGCCGCGGCGGCGGCGAGCACGCCGTCGGTGGCCGCGTAGAAGGCACCGTGCAGCACGAGGACGCAGACGGCCACCGCCGGGCCGCCGGCCGGTGAGAGCAGCAGCCCGTACGCGAGCAGCAGCAGCACGTGCCCGCCGAGGAAGAGCCGGCGGCGGCCGATCCGGTCGGCGAGGGCGCCGAGCGGGACGGCGAGCAGCAGGAAGGCGGCGGCGGTGCCGAGCGGCAGCAGCGGGAACAGGTCGACGGAGAGGCCGAGCCGGCGCTGGACGAGGAGGTAGAGGAAGGAGTCGCTGACGGTGGTGAGTCCGAGCAGGACGGCGCAGAGCGTGAGCCGTCGCAGCCCGGGCAGCCGCAGCAGGGTGAGGCTGTCGCGCAGCGAGGGAACCGCAGTTGACGGATCGTCAGTCGACGGCCGGTTCGGCACGAACAGCAGCAGGACCAGCACGCCGAGGGCGGCGACGCACGCGCTGACCGTGAACACCGCGTTGTAGCCGTGCCGTTCGCCGCCGTCGGCGAGCATCGGCCCGCCCGCCAGGCGCAGCACGAGGAAGGCGGTGAGCGGGCCGAGCAGGGCGCCGGCGGTGTCCATCGCCCGGTGCACGCCGAACGCCCGTCCACGGTGGGCGGGTTCGGTGGAGAGCGAGATCATCGCGTCCCGGGGCGCGGTGCGCAGGCCCTTGCCGGTACGGTCGACGGCGATCACGGCGCCGATCAGCGGCACGGTGTGGACGAGCAGCAGCAGCGGTTTGCAGAGCGCGGACAGGCCGTAGCCGACGGCCGCGACGGTCTTGTGGCGGGCGGCGCCGTCGCGGCCGCGGCGGTCGGCGAGGTGGCCCCCGGCGAGGCGGACGAGCGCGCTGAACCCGTTCTGGATGCCGTCCAGCAGCCCGAAGCCGAGCGGGGAGAGGCCGAGGCCGGTGAGCAGGTAGAGCGGCAGGACGGCGGTGACCATCTCGGAGGAGATGTCGGTGACCAGGCTGACGGCGCCGAGGGCGAGCACCGTCCCGGGTACGGCGCGCAGGGCGGCGCCGCGCCGCCCCGGCGGCTCCGTTGCGGAGGCCGGGGCGGCGGGGGCCTTGGAGCTGCGGGAGTCCGCGACGTACACGGGCGTCAGTTCCAGATGCCGGTGATGTCGGTGGCGTTGGCGGCGTTGCCCGCGTGGGTGGTCAGCCCGGCGAGGTCCTCCAGGGTGCGCAGCACGTTGTAGTGGTTGTAGGTGGTGCCGGTGCTGCTGCCGGGGGTGACGTGGGCGCCGTAGACGACGGTCGGGATGCGGTTGCCGGCGAGGCGGTTGTCCTCGTCGAAGGTGACCACGAGCAGGCTGTTGTGGCTCTTGGCCCAGGTGGCGTAGGCGGCGAGGTTGGTCTGCAGCCAGGTGTCACCGGTGCCGACGGAACAGTCGTGCATGTCGTTGCACAGGTCCGGGATGACGAAGGAGACCTTGGGCAGGGTGGTGTAGTCGGTCGGGAAGGCGTCCATGCCGTAGGCGCTGGAGGCGGGCACGTTGCCGAAGCCGAACCACGGGTTGTGCTTCTGCGCGTAGTTGTCGACGCGGCAGTCGGTGGCGCCCTGGGCGGGCAGGCCCTCGTTGTAGCTGGCCCAGGTCTGGCCGGCGGCGAGCAGTTCGGAGCCCAGGTTGGGCTGCTGGAGGGCGCCGACGTCGACGCAGCTGTCGTCGGTGACGCCCTGCGCGCTGCCGGAGAACAGCATGTAGTAGTTGGGCTGGCTGGGGTGGGTGAGCGCGAAGGACTGGGTGAGCGTGGCGCCGCCGGCGACCAGCGTGTTGTTGATGTACGGCGCGCTGGAGCTGCTGCCGATGACCTGCGAGTAGGCGTGGTTCTCCATCACCACGACGATCACGTGGTCGGGCGAGGGCAGCCCGCCGGCGGTGTCGGCGGCCGCGCTGCCGCCGGCGGCCCACAGGCCGAGCGAGCCGCCGACGAGGCCGAGCCCGGCGGCGAGGGCGGTGAGGGGCCGGCGGAGCGGGCGGCGGAAGGGGCGGCGGGGGGACGTGGTTCCGGGGGTGCGGAGTCGTGCGAAGGCCATCGGGTCCTCCGTGCGTCGGGGCTGCCTGGTTGGAGCGCCGAGAACAGTAGGATCGCGCCGTGTCGTGTACCGCACAAGACAAGTGAAGAACAGACGAACAGCTGCCGCCCGTCGGCGGTCCACGTCACAGCCGCCCCGATTGACCCGTTCCGACCGGGCGTGGTGGGATCACGGGGGCCCTTGTGGCGGGATCACGGATGCCCGTGTGCGGGGATCACGGGGCTTTGGGTGAAGGAGCGGGACGTGATCGGACTGGTCGCCCTCAACGGGACGGGCCGCCTGCTGGCCGACGAGATCCACGCCGCCTGGCCGGAGACCACCCGCATCCACACCGCGGTGGCCAGTGCCTGCTTCGGTCCGACCGAGGCCCTGGACTACGCCCTCGGCCGCAACGACCTGGTGGTCTGCCTCGCGCCGGTCGCGGCCACCGCGCAACTGCTGATCGACGGCTCGCACCTGCGCCCGGGCGGGCCCGGCCTGGTCAGCCTGGACCTGAACCTGCGCTACGCCGTCCCGCTGACCGGCCGCGACAGCGGCGCCGACGAACTGGCCGAGGAACTCGCCGCCCTGCTCGGCGTCCGGGCCGTCCTGACCGGCAGCCCTCCCCCGGCCGCCGCCCGGCCCTTCGCGCACTTGGTCGGTCACGCGTCGACGTACACCCGCGGGCCGCGAGGCTCGGCGGCCTCGCGGGCGCTCGCCGAGGGCCGGCCGGTCCGGCTGGAGAGCGACCTGGCGTACCCGCTGCCCGCCCTGCCGCCCTCCGCCCGTACCGACGCGCCCGCCGACGCCCCCGTCCTGCGGGTCACCGACCGCACCCACCCCGACGAGGACGTGCTCCTCGTGCACCCGCGCACCCTGGTCGTCGGGGTCGGCGCGGGCGGCGGCGCCACGGACTCCGAGCTGATGCGGCTGATCACGGACACCCTGGCCGAACACGGCCTGGCCCGCGCCTCGATCGCCCGGCTGGCGACGGTGGCCGGCAAGGCGGACCACCCGGAGGTGCGCTGGGCCGCGTTCTGCCTCGGCGGGGTGCCGGTGGACGAGCACCCGGCGGCGGCCCTGGCCGCGGTGGCCGTGCCGAACCCGTCGGACCTGGTCGGCGCCGCTGTCGGCACCGCGAGCGTCGCCGAGGCGGCCGCCCTGGCGAGCGCCCCGGGCGGCGAGCTCGTCGCCACCAAACGGAAGTCCGCCGCGGCGACGGTTGCGATCGCCCGGGCGGCGGTCCGCGGACGCCTCGCCGTCGTCGGACTCGGACCGGGCGCGCACGACCTGCTGGTCCCGCGCGCGCTGGCGGAACTGCGGCGCGCGTCGGCGGTCGTGGGCGCGCCGGGCGCGGTCGAGGCGGTCGCCGAGCTGCTGCGGCCCGGGACCAGGCGGATCGCGACGGACGACGGCGACGGAGCGGCCACCGGCGCGGCCGTCGACCTGGCCGTCGACATGGCTGTTGACATGGCTGTCGACCTGGCTGTCGACCTGGCCGCGCACGGGCACGCCGTCGCGCTGGTCGCCCTCGGCGACGGCGCGGCGCTGCGCGTGCCGCCGGGCCCATACGACGTCCACCGCGTCCCGGGGCTGCCCCTCCAGCCGCTCGCCCCCGATGCACCCGCCCACCCGCAAGGAGACCCCGCGTGACCGCCCCCGAACCCGACCTGCGCCACCACGGCGACGCCGAGGTGCGCGCCGACGGGTCCGGCCTGGTCGACCTCGCCGTCAACGTCCGCACCGGCACACCCCCGGCCTGGCTGCGCGACCGGCTCGCGGCCACCCTCGGCGACCTCGCCGCCTACCCCGACCAGGGCGCCGCCCGCGCGGCGGTGGCCGCCCGGCACCGGCGGCCCGCCGACGAGGTGCTGCTCACCTCGGGGGCGGCGGAGGCCTTCGTCCTGCTGGCACGTGTCCTGACGGCACGTCATATCGTCGTGGTTCACCCGCAGTTCACCGAACCCGAGGCGGCGCTGCGGGACGCCGGGCACCAGGTGCACCGGGTACTGCTGTCCCCCGAGGACGGGTTCCGGCTGGGGGCCGTCCCGGAGGAGGCCGACCTGGTCGTCCTCGGCAACCCCACCAACCCGACCTCCGTCCTGCACCCCGCCGACGCCGTCGCCGCACTCGCCCGCCCCGGACGCACCCTGGTGGTCGACGAGGCGTTCATGGACACCGTTCCCGGCGAACGCGAGTCCCTCGCCCCGGCCCGGGACCTGCCCGGCCAGGTCGTCGTCCTGCGCAGCCTCACCAAGACCTGGGGCCTGGCCGGACTGCGGATCGGCTACGTCCTCGGGCCCGCACCGCTGATCGCCGCGCTCGGCGCCGCCCAACCGCTCTGGCCGGTCTCCACCCCCGCGCTGGCCGCCGCCGAGGCGTGCAGCGGCCCGGCCGCGCTGGCCGAGGCGGAGGAGGCCGCCGCCGAACTGGCCCTGTGGCGGACGTACTTGCTGAAGGGCTTGGCCGCCTTCCCGACTCTTCGGGTGTACGGCGAGCCGGCCGCGTCCTTCGTCCTGGTACGGCTGCCGGACGCGGCGGCCGTCCGGGAGCGGCTTCGCGGGCGCGGCTTCGCCGTCCGGCGCGGGGACACCTTCCCGGGGCTGGGCGAGGAGTGGCTGCGGATCGCCGTCCGGGACGAGGCCACCACCGACCGCTTCCTGGACGCCCTCGCCGCCGTCCTCACCCCACCGCCTCCTCCCCTGCCCCGCCTCAGTCCAGCCTGATCGCATCCCCCACCGCGACCCGGCCGGGCACCAGCACCTGCGCGTACACCCCCGCACAGGGCAGCGCGGGCATGCCCTCCAGCGGGACCAGGCGGTTCCGCTCGGCCGGGACGCGCAGGGCGGACGTGCTCCGGGGCAGCGGGCCGTGCCGCAGGGTCGGGACGGCACAGCGCGGCGTGGGCACCACGATGCGCAGCCGCAGCACCGGCCCGATCGCCAACTCCCGCCCCACCCACGCGTTCTCGACGTACCCCTCACCCTCGGTGCGGATCACCAGGTTCGGGCGGTAGCGCTCCGCCTCGGCGCCGGTCGCGGCCAGCGTCGAGGTGGTGACCAGATGCAGCGGGGCGAAGTCGAAGAAGCCGCCGTCCGGCGCGGCCCGGCCCAACTCGTTGACGGTGACGTCGACTTCGGCCTCGATGCCGTGCGCCAGCACCTCCTCCGGCACGGCCCGCTCGATCGTCGCCCCGGGCGGGCGCTCGGCGATCAGGGCGACCTTGCGGCCGAGCGCCGCCGACAGCTCCTCCTCGTCCACGCACCGCCCGTCCGGGCCGGTGATCACCACGCCGCCCGCCGTGGTCGCCGCCGTGTAACCGAGCAGGCCCGCCCACAGCCGCGGGTTCTTGGCGCTGGCGACCTTCCCGGTGTCGAGGTCGAGCAGGGCGCGGCCGCGGTCCCGCTCCAGGCCGCGCCCGTCCACCCCGACCGCCGCCAGTTCCTCCCCCAGCAGCGACTTCACCGGGTAGCGCCGCAGCCGTTCGACCGTCCCGATCCTCATGCCGCGACCGCCCATTCGCGCAGGGCCACGAAGTCGGCGGCCAGCAGGCCGATTCGGGGGTTGACGTGGAACGTGAGTGCCGGGGCGGGGTGGTGGGCGGCTATCCAGGCGGTGTCCTGCGGGCCGAGTTCGTCGTCCACCCAGACGAACGGGCGGCCGTCCGCCCAGGCGACCACGTCCCGGGTCTTCCAGTGCAGGCCGTCCGGGTCCTCCCCGAACAGGTCCGTCCACTGGATGTAGGGGAGTTCGGGCAGGCCGAGGTTCGGGCCGATGTGGGTGTTCGCCTCGCCCATCCAGCCGGTGGCCCACACCAGTTCGTAGGGCAGGCCGAGCAGTTCCGGCCCGTACGCCGGGTTCAGCCACACCCGCAGCGGCTTCGCCCGCGCGCCGGAGTAGCGCGCCTGCCGGTCCGCCCACCAGGTCGGGAGCAGGCGGTGGGTGTCGTACCCCTCCGGCCGCCGGGTCTTCGGCGCGGCGTAGGGGTTGAGCGGTCCGTCCACGTCGAGGAGGAGCAGGGGCAGCGTCATGCCGTGAATTCTCCGGCGGCCCCGGCGGATTGACCAGCGGTTTGCGGGTTCACGGCCGGTGCCACAGGTTGCGGGCGGCCAGCAGCGGCAGCACGCCCTCGCCGAACCAGTACGCCTCCTCCAGGTGCGGCATGCCCGACAGCACGAACTCGTCGATCCCCAGCTCGTGGTACTCGGTGATCAGGTCCGCGACCTCCCGGTGGCTGCCCACCAGGGCCGTCCCGGCGCCGCCGCGCAGCAGGCCGATCCCGGCCCACAGCCCCGGGTACACCTCCAGCCGCTCGGCCGAGCCGCCGTGCAGCGCGAGCATCCGCCGCTGGCCCTCCGACTCGCTCTCGGCGAGCGCCCGCTGGGTCCGGCGCACGCGCCCCGGGTCCATTCCGGCGAGCAGCCGCTCGGTCTCCGCCCAGGCCTGCGCGGCGGTGTCCCGGGTGATCACGTGCAGCCGGATCCCGAACCGCACCACCCGCCCGCGGGCGGCGGCGAGTTCGCGGATCCAGCGGACCTTCTCCCGTACCTGGGCGGGCGGTTCGCCCCAGGTCAGGTAGACGTCCGCGGACTGCGCCGCGACCTCGCCGGCCGCCGGGGACGAGCCGCCGAAGTACACCGTCGGCGCCGGCTCCGGCAGCCGGTTCAGCCGGGCCCGCTCGACCCGCAGATGGGGCCCGTGGTGGTCGACCGTCTCGCCCGCCCACAGCCGCCGGACGATGTCCAGGAACTCCCCGGTCCGCGCGTACCGGGCGTCCTTGTCCAGGAAGTCCCCGTAGGCGCGCTGCTCGGCGGACTCCCCGCCGGTCACCACGTTCAGCAGCAGCCGCCCGCCGGACTGCCGTTGGTACGTCGCGGCCATCTGCGCGGCCAGCGTCGGGCTGATCTGTCCGGGCCGGAACGCCACCAGGTACTTCAGCCGCTCCGTCACCTGCGTCAGCATCGCCGTCGTCAGCCAGGCGTCCTCGCACCACGCGCCGGTCGGCGTCAGCACCCCCTCGAACCCCAACTGCTCGGCGCTGCGGGCGACCTGCCCCAGGTACCCCAGGCTCGGCGGCCGGTCCGCCCCCGCCACCCCCGGCGTGGACCCGTGCCCACCCCCGACGATCTGCCGGCTGTCACCGTTGGTGGGAAGGAACCAGTGGAACACGAGCGACATGAACGGACACACTCCTACGCCGGGTTGCCTGCGGGATGAGGACGGAGACACTCACCGGCGACACGCGGCCGCGCACACCCGCACCAGGTCCACGTGCAGACGTCGCACGAGGACACGGCGGGCGGAAGCGGTCATGCGAGCGATTATGCCCGACGACGACGGCCGCTGGCCCTCCCTTGTACGGGAGGACCGGCGGCCGGTGCGCAGCGGGGGCGGATCAGACCTGGCCGGCCTTCTCCAGGGCCTCGCAGCAGGTGTTGATCATGAGGCGGGTGACGACGTAGGGGTCGATGTTGGCGTTCGGGCGACGGTCCTCGATGTAGCCCTTCTGCTCCACCTCGACCTGCCACGGGATGCGGACCGAGGCGCCGCGGTTGGAGACGCCGTAGCTGTAGACGTTCCACGGGGCGGTCTCGTGCTTGCCGGTCAGGCGGGACTGGATGTCGTCGCCGTACTGGCTGACGTGCTCCAGCACCTTGTCCTGGGAGGCGCCGAGGGACTCGCAGGCGGTGATGATGGCGTCGTAGCCCTCGCGCATCGCCTTGGTGGAGAAGTTGGTGTGCGCGCCCGCGCCGTTCCAGTCGCCCCTGACCGGCTTGGCGTCCAGGGTGGCGTCGATGCCGAACTCCTCGGCGGTGCGGTACAGCAGGTAGCGGGCGATCCACAGGTCGTCCGAGACGGTCAGCGAGGAGACCGGGCCGATCTGGAACTCCCACTGGCCGGGCATGACCTCGGCGTTGATGCCGCAGATCGCCAGGCCGGCGTCGATGCAGCGGTCCAGGTGCAGCTCGACGATCTCGCGACCGAAGACCTCCTCGGCGCCGATGCCGCAGTAGTAGCCGCCCTGCGGGGCCGGGAAGCCACCCTCCGGGAAGCCGAGCGGGCGGGAGCCCTTGAAGAAGGTGTACTCCTGCTCAATGCCGAAGATCGACTCCTGGGCCGCGTACTTCTCGTCGACCTCGCGCAGCAGGGCGCGGGTGTTGGACGCGTGCGGGGTGCCGTCGGTCTCCAGCACCTCGCACAGGACCAGGATGTTGTCACCGCCGCGGATCGGGTCCGGCACGACCTTCACCGGGTCCAGCACGCGGTCCGAGGCGTGGCCCTCCGCCTGGTTGGTCGAGGAGCCGTCGAAACCCCAGGTCGGGATCTTGTCCGCGTTGGGCAGGACCCGAGTCTTGGAACGGAGCTTCGCGGTCGGCTTGGTGCCGTCGATCCAGATGTACTCGGCCTTGATTGCCACGGCGGTGTACCTCGCATTGCTGGGTGGTGGGTGCCCGCGTAGCGTCGCAAGCCGCCGTTTCCCGGTTGTTCCTCTTGTGTAACGCGGATGTGAACCAACCCTCCGTATTGGCACGGTCACGGTGCGGGAGTGCCAGGGCGGCGCTCCCGCACCGCGAGGGGCCGGGGCTCAGCTCCGGCGGGCGTGCGCGGCCCGGCGGCGCCGGGTGGCCCACAGGGCGCAGGCCCCGCCGGCGACGAGGGCGGCGGCCCCGGCGGCCAGCGGGCCGGTGGCGCTGCTGCCGCCGGTCGCGGCGAGGCCGGCGGCCGGCTTCTCCGACGGCCCGGGCTTCCCGGTGGCGGCCTGCGGGACGACGGCGCGGGCGGTGGTGCTGGTGTCCGCGACCGGCTGGGCGGCGGTGCCGGTCGGCGCGGGCGGCGCCGGGGCCTGGGTCGCCTGGGTCGGGGTCGCGCCGGCAGCCGGCGCGGAGGGCTTCTCGCAGCTCACCGAGGCCACGGTGATCTTGCCGGTGACCTTGGCGACGTTCAGGTTCAGCGGGTTCACCTCCACCTGGACCTCCAGGGCCGAGGCGGCGGCGGTGGTCGAGGTGGTGCTCTTCTTGGAGAGCTCCACCGACACGCTGCCGATCAGCGGCACGTCCACCTTGGTCGGCCCGTACAGGCCGATGGTGACGGGCTTGCCGAGCACCGTCAGCTTGGCGGGCGCGACGACGTCGGCGGTCGGCTGCCCGTCGACGGGACAGGTCGCCTCGGCGCTCATCGCCTCCAGGCCGATCAGCGTGGTGGCGGGCAGGCCGGGGGCGTGCACGTCGGCGTTGACCAGCTTGACGGAGGCGGCGGTGCCCTTGGCGTCGATGCGGGTCACGGCCGTGCCGATGTCGGCCTTGACCAGGATGACCGGGCCCTGCTGGTCGACGCCGTCGACCTTGGCGGTGAGGAGTGAGCCCTCGCGCTGGGCCGGCGTCTCCACCTTGTTGAGCGCGAGGTCCACCGGGACGTCGACCGCCTTGTTCAACAGGCTGACGTCCAGGGCGAGTTCGGCGGTGACGGCGCGCGCCTTGCCGGGCGAGGCGGCGGACGACGGAGAGGACGACGCAGCGCCCGCCGGGGTGGCCGCCGACGCGGCCGGGGCCGCGTACGCGGGCGGGACGGTGAGCAGCGTGCAGGCCGCGACCACGGCGGCGGCGGAAGCGGCTCGGCGGACGGAACGAGCCGAACGGGTGGAGCTGGTGGGACGGGTGGAGCTGGTGGAACGGGTGGAGCTGGTGGAACGAGAAGACATGGCGGTACCCCCACAGGTGCTGTTGATCCGGAGCGCGCCCAGACGTCACCCGCGACAGGCGGGGAGGGGCCGGCGTTCCGAACGGTGAGCCGCCAGTCTTCTCGAACAGTCCGTCACAGGAGCCACACAGAACGTCATTTCACTCGTTGGAGTGAGATTGACGTCTGCCGCTGACTCCGGTCTGCTACGGCAGTCGCCAGTCCACCGGCTGCGCCCCCTGCCGCGCCAGCAGCTCGTTCGCCCGGCTGAACGGCCGCGAGCCGAAGAAGCCGCCGCTCGCCGAGTACGGGCTCGGGTGCGCCGACTCGATCGCCGGGACCTCCCCGAGCAGCGGCCGCAGGTTGCGGGCGTCGCGCCCCCACAGGATCGCCACCAGCGGGCCGCCCCGCGCCACCAGCGCCCGGATCGCCTGCTCGGTGACCTCCTCCCAGCCCTTGCCCCGGTGCGCGGCGGGCTTGCGCGGCGCGGTGGTCAGCGCGCGGTTGAGCAGCAGGACGCCCTGCTGCGTCCACGGGGTGAGGTCGCCGTTGGACGGCTGGGGCAGGCCGAGGTCGCTGCCGTACTCCTGGAAGATGTTGATCAGGCTGGCCGGGATCGGCCGGGTCTCCGGCGCCACCGAGAAGCTGAGCCCGACGGCGTGGCCCGGGGTCGGGTACGGGTCCTGTCCGACGATCAGCACCCGCACGTCGGCGAAGGGCTGCTGGAAGGCCCGCAGCACGTTCGGCCCGGACGGCAGGTAGGTGCGGCCGGCGGCCAGTTCGGCGCGCAGGAAGTCGCCCATGGCGGCGACCTGCCCGCCGACGGGCTCCAGGGCGGTGGCCCAACCGGGCTCGACGATCTCGTTCAGTGGACGCGGTGCCATGGTGGCCACCCTATCGGCCTACACCGACAGCGCGTTCAGCGGATGATCATGCATGCGAACCCGGGACCGCCCGGCCCACCAGCCACGCACCCCGCCAACCACCCGCTCACCCCACCGGCCGGCCGCGCAGCACCACCAGCCGCGGGTCGGCGAGCACCCGGACGTCCGCCCGCGGGTCCTCCCCGTACACCACGAAGTCGGCCGACTCCCCCTCCTCCAGCCCCGGCCGCCCCAGCCACTCCCGCGCACCCCAGCTGGCCGCCGACAGCGCCTGCGCCGGGCTCAGCCCCGCCTTCACCAGCTCCGCCACCTCCTCCGCGACCAGCCCGTGCGCCAGCGAGCCGCCCGCGTCCGTGCCGACGAACACCGGGATGCCGGCGTCGTGCGCGGCGCCGACGGTGGCGTAGCGGCGCTCGTGCAGCCGCCGCATGTGGGCCGCCCAGGCCGGGAACCTGCCCTCGCCGCCGGCCGCCAGGCCTGGGAAGGTGGCGATGTTGACCAGCGTCGGGACGATCGCCACGCCGCGCTCGGCGAAGGCCGGGATCAGCTCCTCGGTCAGCCCGGTGGCGTGCTCGACGCAGTCGATGCCGGCCGCCAGCAGGTCCGGCAGCGACTCGGCGGCGAAGCAGTGCGCGGTGACCCGCGCGCCTTCCTCGTGCGCCGCCGCGATCGCCTCGGCCAGCGCGTCGCCGGGCCAGCAGGCGGCGAGGTCGCCGCGCTCGCGGTCGATCCAGTCGCCGACCAGCTTCACCCAGCCGTCGCCGCGCCGGGCCTCCGCACGGACGTACGCGGCGAGGTCGCCGGGCTCGATCTCGTGCGCGTAGTTGCGGATGTAGCGGCGGGTGCGGGCGATGTGCCGCCCGGCGCGGATGATCCGGGGCAGGTCCTCGCGCTCGTCGATCCACCGGGTGTCGGCGGCCGAGCCGGCGTCGCGGATCAGCAGGGTGCCGGCGTCACGGTCGGTGAGCGCCTGCTTCTCGCTGGTCTCCGCGTCGACGGCGCCGTGCGCGTCCAGGCCGACGTGGCAGTGCGCGTCCACCAGACCGGGCAGCACCCAGCCGGTCACCGTCCGGACGTCCTCGGCGCCGGGCGGGCGGGTGAAGCTCACCCGGCCGTCCACGACCCAGAGTTCGTCCCGGACGTCCTCCGGACCGACCAGCACCCGACCCCGGACGTGCAGCACCGCGCCATCGCTCATGGCCCGCACTCTACCGACGGGCGTGTTCCCTGTAAGCAGCAAGAATGCGGCAGACTCGTGCCGACACCCACCACCTCATGCCCGAAAGGCCGCTACCGTGAGCCCCTTCCTCGACCTCCCCCCGCTCAGCGCCGCCGAGTTCGCGGCGATCGAGGACCAGGTGGCCGCACTGCTGCACACCACCGCGGACGTCATCGTCACCCAGGGTGAGGCGCTGCTGCCGCTGGAGGCCGCGATCCGCGGCGCCGCGCACCCCGGCTCCACCGCGCTCAACATCGTCACCGGCCCGTACGGGCAGACCTTCGGCAACTGGCTGCGCTCCTGCGGGGTCGAGGTCGTGGACCTGGCCGTCCCCTTCGACAGCGCGGTCAGCGCGCAGCAGGTCGCCGACGCCCTCGCCGCCCACCCGGCCGTCGACTTCGTCTCCCTCGTCCACGCCGAGGCCGCCACCGGCAACACCAACCCCGTCGCCGGGATCGCCGCCGCCGTCCGCGAGCACGGCGCCCTGCTGATGCTCGACGCGGTCGCCTCCGTCGCCGCCGAGCCGCTGCTCACCGACGAGTGGGGCGTCGACCTGTGCGTCATCGGCGGCCAGAAGGCCATGGGCGGCCCCGCCGGGGTCTCCGCCGTCTCCGTCTCCCAGCGCGCCTGGGAGCGGATCGCCGCCAACCCGGCCGCCCCGCGCCGCTCCTACCTGTCCCTGCTCGACTGGAAGGAGCGCTGGACGGACGCCGGGCGCACCGTGCTCCCGCACGCCCCCGCCCAGTTGGAGATGCTGGCCCTCGGCGCCTGCCTCGACCGGATCGCCGCCGACGGCCTGCCCGCCGTCATCGCCCGCCACCGCGCCGCCTCCGCCGCCACCCGCGCGGGCGCCCGCGCGCTCGGCACCCTCGCCCCGTTCGTCGCCGAGGACGCCCACGCGGCCCCCGTCGCCACCACCCTGCGCACCCCGGCCGGCGTGCACGCGGCCGAGCTCGCCGCCCGCCTCGACCCCGCCCTCCCCGTCCAGCCCGGCGGCGGCCCCCTCGCCGCCTCGATGCTCCGCGTCAACCACTACGGCCCCGCCGCCGCCCTGCCCACCGTCCGCGCCTGCCTCACCGCCCTCGCCACCGCGACGGACGCGGACCCGGCCCCGGCCCTGGCCGCCGCGGAGGCGGCCTGGACGGCAGCCGTCCAGGGCTGACACCACGGCGCCGTCGAGGCCCGATCACGCGGAGCGGCCCCTGGGACACCCGGTCCCGGGGGCCGCTTCGTCCCTCCCCCCGGCAGGGCCGAGCCGCACGCGGCGCGGCGGGTTTCGGCCATCGGCTCCCGGCACAGTTCCCGCAGCGTTCATCTGCGCGGCACGCCGATCTCACCGGGGGCAGGCAGGCTCCGGCCAGGGGTGAAGTTGGCTATACAACTTCACCCGGGACGCCGCCGAGGAGGAGACCACCGTGACCGAGCTGCCGCCGTACTGGCTGCGCGACAACTGCCCCTGCGCCGAGTGCCGGGACCCCAGGAACGGACAGAAGCTGTTCCAGATCGACGACCTGCCGCAGGACCTGGCGGTCGCCGCGAGCACGGAGACCGACGGGGGCCTGGAGGTGCTCTGGTCGGACGGGCACCGCTCGCGGTACCCGCTGGACTGGCTCGGCGCCGAGCGGGACGGCGACGGGCGGACGGAGGAGGGCAAGCGGCTCTGGGTGGCGGCGGACTTCGCGCACGGGATCCCCGAGGCGCGGTGGGAGGCGTACCTGGCCGACCCCGCCGAGCAGGCCGCCGTCCTCACCGCCGTACGCAGCAGCGGCTTCGCGGTGCTGCGCGGGGTGCCGGCGGTGGAGCGGCAGGTCCTCGCGGTGGCCGAGAGCTTCGGCTACGTCCGGGTCACCAACTACGGGGAGCTGTTCGACGTCCGGGTCGAGCCGGATCCGAACAACCTGGCGTTCACCAGCGTCGCGATCGCGCCGCACACCGACAACCCGTACCGGGACCCAGTGCCGACGCTCCAGCTCCTGCACTGCCTGGAGAACTCCGCGACCGGCGGCGACTCCGGCCTGGTGGACGGGTTCCGGGCGGCGGCGCTCCTCCGGGAGGAGGCGCCGGCGGACTTCGAGACGCTCACCCGCACGCCCGTCCCGTTCGTCTTCCGCGACCGCCGCACCGAACTGCGCGCCGACCGCCCGCTGATCGAGGTGGACGCCCTGGGCCGGATCCGCGAGGTGCGGTTCAACAACCGCTCGATCGGCACCCTGCGCGGAAGCTCCGCCGAACTGACGGCCTTCTACGCCGCGTACCGCCGCTTCGCCGCGATCACCCTGCGCCCCGAGCTCCAGCTCGCCTTCCGCCTCGACCGCGGCGACTGCCTGGTCTTCGACAACACCCGGCTGCTGCACGCCCGGACGGCCTTCCAGCAGGACGGCCACCGCCACCTCCAGGGCTGCTACGCCGACCTGGACACCCTGGGCAGCACCCTCGCCGTCCTGCACCGGCGCGCCGCCGCGCTGGACGCGATCGCCGGGCTGTTCGCGGGCGAGGGCGCCGGGGAGTACCTGGGCGAGGAGGTCACCATGGCCGAGCACATGCTCCAGGCCGCCGCTGCCGCCGAGGCGGCCGGGGCGCCGGACCACCTCGTCGCCGCCGCACTGCTGCACGACGTCGGCCACTTCCAGGGGGCTTTGCACGGACGCGACTTGATGGAAGGTCAGGACAACCGGCACAGCGACACCGGCGCCGACTGGCTGGCGCGGCGGTTCGGCCCGGAGGTGACCGAGCCGGTCCGGCTGCACGTCGCCGCCAAGCGCTACCTGTGCGCGGTGGAACCGGACTACCGGCAGCGGCTGTCCGAGGCCTCGGAGTACACCCTCACCGTCCAGGGCGGCCCGATGGACGAGCGGCAGGCCGCCGCGTTCGCCGAACTCCCGGGCGCCGCCGACGCGGTGGCCGTCCGCCGCTGGGACGAGCAGGCGAAGGCGGCCGGGGCGCCGACACCGGGATTCGCGCACTACCGCCCGCTGCTCGCCGCGCTCATGCGCTGATGGCGCCGGCCGGCACGCCCGGGAAGAGGGCCAGGCTCAGTCACCCTCCCGGGCGTGCCGCGAAAGCGCCGACGCGGCCAGCGAGTTGTGGATGCTGAACGCCACCGTCCCGGGCAGGTAACGGTCCTGGGACCACTCCACCGGAGTGCCGGTCGGGTCCGTCGTGCGCCGCCGTTCGCGCAGCAGCGGGCCGCCGCGGCGGCAGCCGAGGAGCCGGGCGTCCTCGGCGTTGGCGGCCACGATGTCGATGGTGTGGTCGGCGTCGGTGAACAGGATGCCGTGCTCGCGCAGGACTTCGGTGTGCGAGACGACGTCCGCCGGCAGCTCGGCGACGATCTCGCCGACCCGCGGCGGGTAGATGGTCCGCTCGACCATCACGGGCGCGCCGGAGAGGGTGCGCAGCCGGACGGTCACGTACACCTCGGCGCCCGGCTCCAGGCGCAGTTGCTCGCGTTCGGCGGTGTCGGCGGGGCGGCGGACCAGCGAGTCCAGGATGCCGCCGGGCTCCTCGCCCATCGAGTACGCCCAGTGCGTGAAGCTGAGCAGTTCGGAGAAGCTCTGCACCCGGGCGCCCCCGAGCACGACGCGCCGGGTGCCGCGGCGGGAGGTGACCAGCCCGTCGGAGCGCAGGACGGCGAGCGCCTGGCGGACGGTGCCGCGGGAGACGCCGTACTGCTCGGCGAGCGCGCCCTCGGCGGGCAGCCTCCCGGCCTCGCCGTACGCGCCGGTGGTGATGGCCTCGCGCAGGTCGGCGGCGACCTTCCGGTACAGGGCGCCGGGAGCGCGCTCGGCGGGGCGCCCGGGCTCAAGTGCCACGTCAGTCAATGTCCCTCCTGGGGCGGTGTCCTGCGCAGCCGTACCGGCACGGACAGCCCGACCTTATCCCGCTGCGCCTTTGAAGCATCGCACCGAACGGATCACGCTCCGATGGCCGGATTCGACCGTTCCCGCAGCCGACCCCGGTTCTGGGCCGTCCGTTCACCTTCCCGTCATCGGACTCCGGCGTACTTACGTCCGTCAGCGAAGTTGGCTAGTCAACTCGGACGGCCTCGAACGGCTCCGGGCGGCTCCGAACGGCACCGGGCACCTCAGAACGGCTCCGAACGGCCACTCGCACGATCCCCCGATCAGACAACCCCACCGCAGCTCACCCCCTTGCAGTACACCCGATCAGGAGACTGACCCGTGTCCGTGCACCGCGCCCGTTCCGCCGCCTTCGCAGCGGTCCTGACCGCCGCCGCGCTGTCCCTCACCGCCTGCGGCTCCGCCGGCTCCTCCACCGCGAAGTCCGGCGACGCCGCGGGCGGCAAGAGCGCCAAGACCGCCACCTCGGTCGCCGACTTCGGCGGGATGGACGGCCTGATCGCCGCCGCCAAGAAGGAGGGGAAGCTGCACGCCATCACGCTGCCGCGCGACTGGGCGAACTACGGCAAGCTGATGGACGACTTCAAGGCGAAGTACGGCATCGAGATCGAGGACGAGAACCCCGACGGCGCCAGCCAGGACGAGATCAACGCGATCACCTCCCGCAAGGGCCAGGACCGCGCCCCCGACGTCGTCGACCTCGGCTCGGCCTTCGCGCTCAGCGCCGCCAAGCAGGGCCTGCTGGCCCCGTACAAGGTCACCGACTTCGACAAGATCCCGGCCACCATGAAGAACGCCGACGGCCTGCACTACAACGACTACGGCGGCTACATGTCGATCGCGTGCGACGCCAAGAAGGTGTCCGCCTGCCCGAAGACCTTCGCCGACCTGCTGAAGCCCGAGTACAAGGGCATGGTCGCCCTGAACGGCAACCCGACCAAGGCCGGTGCCGCGTTCGGCGCCGTCTACGCGGCCTCGCTCGCCAACGGCGGCTCGCTGGACAACATCCAGCCCGGCATCGACTTCTTCGCCAAGGTCAAGCAGGCCGGCAACTTCAACCCGGTCGAGGTCACCCCGGCGACCATCGAGAAGGGCGAGACCCCGATCAGCATCGACTGGTCGTACCTGAACGCCGGCTACGCCGACAAGTTCAGGAGCAAGGGCATCGACTGGCAGGTGACCATCCCCTCGGACGGCTCCTACGCGCAGTACTACAACCAGGCGATCAACAAGGACGCGCCGCACCCGGCCGCCGCCCGCCTGTGGGAGGAGTACCTGTACAGCGCCGAGGGCCAGAACGGCTTCCTGGGCGGCTACGCCACCCCGGCCCTGTTCGACGCCATGAAGACGGCCGGCACCCTGGACGCCGCGGGCGCCGCCAAGCTCCCGCCGGTCGAGAAGCCCTTCACCACCTTCCCGACCCAGGAGCAGACGGACACGGCCAAGAAGACCGTGACCGAGAACTGGGCCAAGGCGATCGCGGGCTGACCTGACGATGACCACGGCTCCCACCCCGGTGCCGGCCCCCGCCTCCGCCGCCCAGAGCGGCGGGGGCGCCCCCGGCCCCGCAGCAACCACCCCCGCCACCGCCGACGCCACAACGGCCAAGGCCACCGACACCACCGACACCGCGGACACCACGGCCACCACGGCCAAGAGCACCGAGACCGCCAAGACCGCCAGGGCCCCCCGCCCCGGCAAGCCCCGGGCCGGCCGCGGCCGCGCCTGGCTGGCCGCCCTCCCCCTGCTCCTGTTCTTCCTCGTCGGCTTCGGCCTGCCCGCCGTCGCGATCGCCATCGGCGCGTTCACCACCTCGCCCGACGCCCCCGACGGCGGCGGCACCTTCACCACCGACAACCTCACCGGCTCGCTGCAGGGCGCCTACTGGACCGCCCTGTGGGGCAGCGTCAAGCTCTCCCTGCTGACCGCGCTGATCGCCACCGTGGTCGGCCTGCCGCTGGCCCAGGCCGTGGCCACCTCCCGGTTCCGGGTGTTCCGCGAGGCGGTGCTCTCCGCCTCCGGCGTGCTCGCCAACTTCGGCGGCGTGCCGCTCGCCTTCATGTTCGTCGCCACCCTCGGCAACGCCGGCGAGGTCACCAAGAAGTTCGGCCTCACCAGCCACGGCTGGAACCTCTACACCTTCACCGGCCTCTCCGTGGTCTACCTGTACTTCCTGGTGCCGCTGATGGTCATCACCATCACCCCGGCCCTGGAGGGCCTGCGCACCCAGTGGCGCGAGGCCGCGTACAACAACGGCGCCACCGTCGTGCAGTACTGGCGGCACGTGGCCCTGCCGGTCCTGGTGCCCTCGCTGCTCGGCGGCTTCGTGCTGCTGTTCGGCGCCTCCTTCGCCGCGTACGCCACCGCCGAGGCCATGGTGGGCAGTTCGGTGCCGCTGATCTCGATGCAGATCGGCGACGCGCTGTCCGGCAACGTCCTGGTCGGCCAGGGCAACCTCGCCCTCGCCCTCGGCCTCGACATGATCGTGGTCGCCTGCCTGGTGATGGCCGTGTACCTGCCCCTTCAGCGCCGGAGTGCCAAGTGGCTCGCCTGATCAATCGCATCCGTTTCGGCCGCGGCCTCGTCCTGTTGCTCTGCGGCGTCTACTTCGCCGTACCGCTGGCCTCCTCGGTGATCTTCAGCGTCGACGACAACAAGGGCGGCACCACCTTCCGCGCCTACACCGAGCTGCTGAACGCGCCCGGCTTCCTGGACAGCCTGGTGCTGAGCCTGGAGCTGGCCGGCGTCACGGTGGCGGTGCTGCTGCTCCTGCTCGTCCCGGCGATGCTCGCCGCCCGGCTCGGTGCGCCGAAGCTGCGCCCGGTGATCGAGGTGATGTGCTCGATGCCGCTGGTCGTCCCCGTGGTCGCGCTCACCACCGGCATCATCGGCGTGCTGCGCTGGGGACCGGACTACCTCCAGGACACCCCGCTGTTCCAGACCATCGTGGCCATCCAGGACCCGAAGTTCCCGATCGTCCTGGTCATCGCCTACGTGCTGATGGCACTGCCGTTCGCCTACCGGGCGCTGGACGCCGGGCTGCGCGGCGTGGACGTCGCCACCCTGGTCGAGGCCGCCCGCAACTGCGGGGCCGGCTGGCTGCGCGCGGTGTTCACCGTCGTCCTGCCGAACCTGCGCAGCGCGCTGCTGAACGCGGCCGTCCTCACCGTCGCCCTGGTGCTCGGCGAGTTCACCACCGCCTCCATCCTCGGCTTCGCCCCCTTCTCGGTGTGGATCAACTCCAACGGCAAGAGCGACGGCCAGATGTCCGTCGCCGTCTCGATGCTCAGCCTGCTGATCGTCTGGCTCGTCCTGCTGCTGATGTCCGCCGTCGGCCGCGGCCGCAAGGGCGCGCGGGCCTGAGACACCCCGCCGCGCGGCCGTCCCGCGCCCTGGCCGCACGGTCCTGAACCACCCCACGCTTTCCAGGAGTCACCAGCCATGACCACGGTTTCCGCCCCCGTCGCCGGTGCCGCGCTCGCCCCCGGCGGCGCCACCGTCGAGTTCCGCTCACTGCGCCGCTCGTTCGGCGCCACCACCGCCCTCGACGGCCTGGACCTGACCGTCCACCCGGGCGAACTGCTCGCCCTGCTCGGCCCGTCCGGCTGCGGCAAGACCACCGCGCTGCGCATCCTGGCCGGCTTCGAGCAGCACGACTCCGGCGAGGTCCTGGTCGACGGGCAGGACATCACCGCGATCCCCGCCCACAAGCGCGACGCGGGCATGGTGTTCCAGTCGTACAGCCTCTTCCCGCACCTGAGCGCGCTGGACAACGTCGCCTTCGGGCTGCGGATGCGCGGCGCCGGCAAGGCCGAGCGCCGCAAGCGCGCCCAGGAGCTGCTGGAGCTGGTCGGCCTGCCGCACCGCGCCGAGCACTACCCGCACCAGATGTCCGGCGGCCAGCAGCAGCGCATCGCGCTCGCCCGGGCGCTCGCCCTGCAGCCGCGCGTGCTGCTGCTCGACGAGCCGCTGTCCGCGCTGGACGCCAAGGTCCGCCTCCAGCTGCGCGAGGAGATCCGCCGGCTCCAGCAGGAACTGGGGATCACGACCCTGTTCGTCACCCACGACCAGGAGGAGGCGCTGTCGATGGCCGACCGGGTCGCGGTGCTGCGCGCGGGCCGGCTGGAGCAGTGCGCCACCCCGTCCGAGCTGTACGGCCGCCCGGCCACCGCGTTCGTCGCCGAGTTCGTCGGCACCATGAGCCGCATCCCGTGCACCCGCACGTCCGACGGCGTCGAGGTGCTCGGCCGCCGGCACGCGGTGGACGGCGACCTGCCCGCCGACGGCGAGCTCCAGGTGCTGGTCCGCCCGGAGAACGTCACCCTGACCCCGTCCGAGGCCGGCCCGGCCCTGGTGATCACCGCGTCCTTCCTGGGCGCCGTCACCCGGCTCACCGTCCGCCTCGACGACGGCACCGAGGTCAAGGCCGACCTGCCGACCGAGGCCGCCGCCGCGCTGCCGGCCGGCTCGCGCGCCGAACTCCTGCTGCCGGAGCGTCCGGTGCTGGTGGACCGCCGCACCGTCTGAGAGCCTCGAACCCCATCTGCGTAGCACCATCTGATGAACCACCGAAGGTACCGCCATGCCTGAAGCCCTGACGCCCGACTCCGCCCTGACGCCCGACCCCTCCGTGACGTCCAACCCCCTGGCCCCCGGCGCCCCGGCGCCCGAGGCCCCCCACCCCGCCGCCGTCCTGTTCGACATGGACGGCACCCTGGTCGACACCGAGCAGCTCTGGTGGCAGGCCGCCGCCGAACTCGCCGACGAACTCCACCACGCGCTCACCGACCAGGACGCCCCCGAAGTACTCGGCCAGGCCGTCGAGCACACCGCCGCCCATCTGCACAAGGTCAGCGGCACCACCCTCACCGAGGCCGAACTCGCCGCCCGGCTCGGCGAGTCCTTCGCCGCCAAGGTCGCCGCCGAGACCGTCCCGCGCCCCGGCGCGCTCGCCCTGCTGGCCTCCCTGCGGGACGCGCAGGTGCCCACCGCCCTGGTCTCCGCCTCCCCGCGCCAGGTGGTCGACCTGGTCCTCGCCGCCATCGGCCGGGACTGGTTCGCCGTCACCCTGGCCGCCGAGGACACCCCGCGCACCAAGCCCGCACCGGACCCGTACCTCGCCGCCGCCGAACGGCTCGGCCTGGACCCGGCCACCTGCGTCGCCGTCGAGGACACCCCGACCGGAGTCGCCTCCGCCGCCGCGGCCGGCTGCGCCGTGCTCGCCGTGCCGTCCACCGCGACGCCGATGCCCGACGGCGGCCGGATCACCCTGCTCGCCAGCCTGGAACAGGCCGACCTCGCCCTGCTGGGGAAGCTCGGCGCCGCCCGGGCCGTTTGACCGGCATGCCCTATCTCCTGCTCTCCCTCGCCATCCTGAGCGAGGTCTGCGCGACCAGCTGCCTCAAGCTCACCGAGGGCTTCACCCGCCTCTGGCCGAGCGTGGGGGTGGCGGTCGGCTACGTGCTGTCCTTCGTGCTGCTCGGGCGCGCGCTCAAGCACATCCCGGTCTCGGTCGCCTACGCCGTCTGGTCGGGGGCCGGGACGGCGGCGGTCGCCGGAATAGGCGTGGTCGCCTTCGGCGAATCACTGGGACGCCTCCAGTGGCTGGGGATCGCCCTGGTGATCGTCGGAGTGGTCGTGCTCAACCTCAGGAACAGTCACTGACGGGCCGCCCCCCGGCCCACGGTGCTGGTCAACTTCCCTTTCGGAGCGGGAAGTCGGATGTGCCGACCGCCCGCTCCGAGCGGTTCGCTACCGTGGGCCCCATGAGCGACCCACGGCCCCACCACTACCGTTTCGTCCACCGCGAGCTCGCCCGCCAGGTCCTCGAATTCGGCCCGCGGCTGACCGTCCCGGACGCCGGCGGCAGCCTCCTGCCCGTCCTCACCGGCATCTGGGACGACCTCGGCCAGACCCTCCCGCCCGAGGACCGGCTGCCCAGCCACGGCCTGGACTGCCGGCACCTGCGGGCCGACGGCCACCCCCTGCTGCTCGTCACCCTCCCCACCCCGACCGGCGCCACCGAGGCCCACTTCGTCGCCGCCGTCCACCCCCAGGGCGCCAAGACCGTCCGCTACGTGGCCCTGGAGCACGCGCTCAACCCCTTCGACGGCAGCCCCGGCACCGTCCTCGGTGAGTGGTCCTCCGAAGGCCACCTCAACCACGGCGAAGGCCCCTCCCCCGTCGCCGAACTGTTCGTCGCCGCGGTGGCGAAGCTCGTCGCCCCGAAGAAGCGCGGCTTCTGGCGCCGCTGACCCCGACGGCGTGCACTGTCGGCGCCGCGCGCCGACACATCGTCAAGATCCCGTCACCGCACCGTGAAGCACCCCTCACAACAGATCGCCCGCGTACCGACTGCGGCTATGCTCGGCCGGTCACGCCATCGACACATCGGGGGAGCAGTGGCCGACTTCACGGTCAGCACCGAGTTCCTCGCCAAGCTGGCCAAGGACCTCAAAGGCTGCGGCGACGAACTCGACCAAGGACTCAAGGCGCTCAAGGAAGCGAGTCGCAGCGGACTGGGCTACGACTTCCTCGACGAGGCCTGCGGACACTTCCAGGGCACGTGGGAGTACGGGCTGAAGAAGGTCCGCGAGTGCGTCAAGATCCTTGACGACGGCCTGGCGCAGGTGCAGCAGGGCTACGACAGCACCGAACAGGACACCACCAAGGCCCTCACCCCCCAGGGGCGGTCGTGACCGCCCCCGCGCCGGACTGGTCCGGCCTCGGCTTCAACCCGACCCCCGGCGACACCGCCGCGGTCACCGGCCTCAGCGGGAGCCTGCGCCGGGTGGGACAGCACCTGACCGACGTCCACACCACGCTCTCGCAGCTCTCCGCCAACCAGGGCCAGTGGACCGGCGAGGCCGCCAAGGCCTTCGCCGGCCAGTTCGGCAAGCTCCCCACGTACCTCCAGGACGCCGCCGACTCGATCACCGCCGCCTACCAGGCCCTCGACGTCTGGTACACGGCACTGACCGAACACCAGCCCAAGGCCGTCGAGTTGGCCCGCGCCGCGGTCGCCGCCAAGCAGCAGAAGGAGCAGGCCGAACAGGCGCACACCGCCGCGGCCGCCGCCCCCGACCTCAAGCTCGCCGGCCAGACCTTCCCCGACGACGCCGGCCTCGCCGCCGCCGAACAGCGCTACGCCAAGGCGAAGGACCACCTGGACGCGGCCGCCGCACTCGTCGGCAGCGCCGCCAGCGACCTCACCGAGCTCCAGAAGCAGGCCCACGAACTCGCCGGGGGCCACAAGTCCGACGCCCACAAGACCGCGGCCGCCATCCGCAAGGCCGCCGACAGCAAGGCGCCGCCGGAGCCCGGCTGGCTCAGCAAGGTCGGCAACTGGCTCAAGAACCACGGCGCCGACATGCTCACCGTCGCCGCCGGCCTCTGCGGCGTCGCGGCGATCTTCTTCCCCGCCTTCGCGCTGCCGGCCCTCCTGCTGAGCGCCGCCGCCGCAGGCACGCACGCGACCAAGTACGCCCTTGAGGGCAAGCTGTGGCCGCCGCAGAAGAACATCGGCAACTGGCTGACGCTGGGCGGCGACGTGATCGGCGCGATTCCCGGGGTGGGCGTCGCGGCCAAGGGCCTGAACGCCACCCGGGGGGCGCGCGCCGCCGGTGGGAGCGTGCGCGGCGCCATGAGCGCCGGTACGACCGAGGTCCGGGCCGCCGCCCGCGCCGTCGACCCGGCCAACCCAATCTTCACCACCGCGATCGAGAAGCCCGCCATCAAGCTCGGGGTCTCCAAGGCCACCGCGATGAACGCCTCCGACGGCGTCCAGGCCGCCACCACCTTCGGGCTCAACGCCCCGACGGCGTACGCCCTCAGCCAGGACAATCCGAGCAACGGCCTCACCGACGCCGTCAACTACACCACCGGCGGCAACAACGTCATCGGGTCCGTCGGCGTCGGCACCGCCGGCGGCAAGGGCTCCGCCGTCATCGGCACCGTGTCCGCCGTCGGCAACCTGCTCGGCATGGGCGGATGGGCGGCCGGCTATGGCCGTTGAGACCACCGGGATTCCGCCGCTCTGGCTCACCCTGCCCGCGGGCTTCACCCCCCTCGACCTCGACGAGGACCTCGGCGACCGGATGGCCCGCACGGCAGAAGGCCTGGACGCGGCCTTCCCCGACGCCCGGCCCGAGCAAAAGCTCGGCACCGTGATCGCCGCCGAGACCGCGCTGCAGACCCAACTGCGCGAGGGCGCGGTCCACGTCTCCAGCTGCCTCGTCCGGGCTGAGGACGGCGAGCCCATCCACGGCATGCTCACCGTCTTCGTCCGCCCACAGGACCTCGGCGCGCCCGGCAGCTACCCCACCCGAATCGCCGAACAACTGGCCGAGGCCTGGCCGGACGCCGACGTCGGCGTGGTGGACCTGCCGACCGGCCGCGCGGCGCTCGCCGCCCGCGACCTGGCCGTCCCGGTGCCCGGTGCGGTGTTCGGCGTGCCCGAGTCCACCGTCAACACGGTGCGCCAGCTCGAACTGCTGATCCCGCACCCGTGGAGCCCGCACGTGGTCGCCGCCGTCTTCACCACCGAGGACCTCGACCACTGGGACGAGTGGCTGCCGCTCCTGGCCACCGCGTTCCGCGGCATCTCCTTCCACCCGCCCCGGGACGAGAGCGCCGACGCGCTGCCACCCGACCAGTGGGACAACATCCGGAAGGCCTTCGGATGACGACCCTCCCACACGGCCAGGACCCGCGCGACGGGCTCCGCCGCCTCCGCGGCGCACTAACCCTCATCGCCCTCTCCACCGCCATCCTCATCGGCGTCACGGCACTGAACGTGTACGTCAACTCGTTCGTCGCCACCATCGTGGGCTTCGCCTACCCCGTGGTCATGCTGCTCGCCCTCGCCCTACGGCGCGACGCCGACAGCAACCCCGCGTTCCAGCGCAAGGCGTTCGCCTGGGGCGCAGGCATCGCCGCCGTCGCCTTCGTCGCCTACCTGTCGGGTTCCGTCGCCTGGACCAACCTGATCCTGGACTCGGGCCGGACGGTGAAGGCCGTGGTCCTCAACGAGAAGACGACCGACTCGCTCCACGGCTCCGGCCGGGCCTACGCCCTCGCCTCGACCGACCCGGCCGGCGAGATCCCCGGCGGCGACCTCGAAGAGAACTCCGCCCGGTTCAAGCCCGGCGACGTGATCACCGTCCGCATCGACCCGGCCGGCCAGGTCGCCCCCAAACTCCCCGGCGAAGTCGACTCCACCGCCTACCTGTTGACATTCCTCACCTGCAACGCCCTGATCGGCGGCACCCTGCTCTGGTCCGCACGCAGACCCACACCGCCACACGCCCCCTCCGACTCCGTGGTGCACACAGTGTCCTGAAGAACGTCGCCGCCGTCAGCGGACGGATCACTCGACCACTGAAAGCGGCTACGGGCTCGATGCCACTGAATCCCCACTCCGCGCGAAAGTGATCTCAAGTGAGCACGGAAAATGTTCAGTTGATGGTCGACCGCCTCAAAGCCATCCAGTGGACGGCCTATTGGGAGGGGAACGGAGGGCCTTTTCTCGCGCGGCGCTCATGAAGGAGTACTTCCGACGGGCCGCGCTCTGGCTCGATGCTCGCTACCCTGCGCCATGCCTGTAGAAGGCCCACGCCTGCCTCTTCCTCGGCGCCGAGGAAGTCCCCCTTCCCGCCCGACCAGCCCCCGTGTCCGGGGGCGAGGGGACGCGTCGTACTCTTCCAGCCCGATCGGACGCACGCGGGGAGAGTCATGGGTACGACCAGGGACCGTAGCCGGGCCACCGTGCTGAGCGCTGTCCTGGTCCTGGGCGTCCCCGTGGGGACGTTCGGGCTGGTGCTCGCGGGCACCTACCTCGGCGGGGGCGCCGCGTCGCTGCTCGGGCTGGTGCTGGTGGTGGCCTGGGTGGTGGGTCTGGTGCGGATGCTGGGGCGGTGGGTGGGCTGCTGGGTGGCGCTGTTCGCCGTTCTCCTCGCGGGCCTGGCGACGGGGGCTGTGGCCATGGCGCGGGACGACGTGATCCTGCGGCTGTCCGGCGAGACGGTGACGGCCCGGGTCACCGGGGAGACGGACCGTCTCGCCGGGAAGCACCCGTCCTCGATGTACGACCTCGCGGCCGAGGACGGCACTGCGTTGCCCGGCGGCGAGTTGTCGACGGGGCTGCGCGCGCTCGCAGTCGGCGACCGGGTGACGGTCCGTTTCGATCCGGCCGGCCGCGCCGACCCGCAGCGCCCGGGGGACATCAGCCTTCCCCGGGATCTCGGGCTCGCCGTCGGGCTGACGGCCGCCCTGATGCTCGCCGTCGCCTGGCTGGGCCGCGAGTCGGCCCGGCGGCGAGGCGGCGGAGCGGCCGGGCCGGTGTCCTGATCTGACCCCGGGGAGCAGGAAGTCGGCCGGGCCGACTTCCTGCTCCGGGGGATCGTTCAGCCCAGCAGGCCGGGCAGTTCCGCGACCGAGCCGAGGACGTGCGTCGCCCCGTCGGCCCGCAGCCGGGCCTCGTCGTGGGCGCCGGTGAGCACGCCGGCGACGACGGACGCTCCGGCCCGTACGCCGGTCAGCATGTCGTAGCCGGTGTCTCCGGCGACGGCGATCTGCCGCACCGACTCGACTCCGGTCCGCAGCAGCGCGGTGAGCGCGAGGTCCGGGTAGGGGCGGCCGCGGCCGGCCTCGGCGGGGCTGAGGGTGAGGTCGGCAACGGACTGCCAGCCGAGGGCGGTGAGGATGCGGTCCTGGGTGGCCCGGGAGAAGCCGGTGGTGAGGGCGACCTTCCGGCCCTGGCCGCGCAGTTCGGCGATGGCTTCGGCGGCGCCGGGCAGGGCGGCGCAGTGCCCGGCGTCGACGAGGTCGTGGTAGGCGGCCTCGAAGGCGGTGTTGGCCCGCTGGGCCTTGCCCTCGTCCCCGAAGAGGTGCCGGAAGACGGAGATCTTGGATTCGCCCATGGTGGCGCGGACGTGGTCCAGCATGGGGCCGAAGCCCGGGCTGCCGGCCTCGACGCCGAGCGTCCGGGCGGCGGCGGTGAAGGCCTGTTCGACGAGGCCGTCGTCGGCCACGGTGGTGCCGGCCATGTCGAGGACGACCAGGCGGATATCAAAGGACATGTCAACTACCCTTACAGGTTTGCGAGTTCGGCGGTGGTTTCGGCGATGGCCGGGGAGCAGGTCATGCCGCGGCCGCCGGGGCCGGTGACGAGCCAGACGCCGTCGCGGAGTCGTTCGCGGTGGACGACCCGGGTGGTGTCGACGCACTGCGCGTACACCCCGGCCCAGCGGCGGCGGACGCGCGGCAGGGGGCGGCCGAGCAGGTCCTCGGCCACGCCGACCAGGTGGTCGTACGGGTCCTCGACGACGTCGAAGCCGAACGGCTGGTCGTACTCGTGGGTGTCGCCGATGGTGAGGCCGCCGTCGCGCCGCTGGACCATGAGCAGCTGCATCTTGTGTTCGGCGGCGACGTCGGGCTGCGGCTGGGTGTCGCGGAGGCGGTCCAGGGCGGTGCCGGCGAAGGCCGGGTAGTAGCGGAAGCTGTCGCCGTCGGCGACGGAGGTGGTGAGGGTCTCGCCGAGCGGGTCGGTCTGCATCATCTGCAGCCGGACCTTGCGCACGGGCAGCGAAGGGGCGAGTTCGCGGACGAGGCCGCCGAGCCAGGCGCCGGTGCAGAGGATGACGAGGTCGCCGGTGTGGACGTCGCCGTGGTCGTCGCGGACGGCGTTCTCGCCGATCACGTCGCGGACCTCGCGGCCGGGCAGGAAGGTGTAGCGGCCGGTGGCCTGGAGGGCGGCGCGCAGCGCGGGCTGGGCGGTGCGGGGTTCGACGGCGGCGTCGCGCTCGCACCACAGGGCGCCGAGGAGTTCGCCGCGCAGGGCGGGGTTGGCGGCCCTGGTCTGGTCGGCGTCGAGCAGCCGGTAGCCGCGGGCGGCGGCGTCGGGCAGGGTGAGCGCCTGTTCGGCGACGGCGAGTTCGGCCTGGGTGCGGATCGCGGTGAGCGATCCGTTGGCGCGGAAGCCGAGGTCGGGGACGCGGGCGCCGATGCCTTCCCACAGTTCGCGGGCGCGCAGCGCGGTGTCCAGTTCCTCGCCCTGCGCGCGGCCGCTGACCCAGATCAGGCCGAAGTTGCGCACGGAGGCGCCGCGCGCCTCGGTCTCGCGCTCCAGGTGGACGACCTCGTGGCCGCGTTCGACGGCCTGCCAGGCGTGCATGGTGCCGAGCACGCCTGCTCCTACGACGATGACTCTCATGCGGCCAGGCTGGTGCGCCCAGGTGTCCTGGGGGCGTCCCGGCAGCGTCCCGCAGATGAATCACCCGAAAAGTTGTACAGACAACCCCGGGGACCGGGCAGGGCCTACGGCCGCAGCACCCGCGCCCGCAGGTAGTTGCGCCGCCCGAAGTTCGGCTCGTCCACCGCCGTCAGCTCCTCCACCTGGAACCGGTACAGCGCCGCCGCCCCGCCCCCGGTGAGGAACTGCCGCCGCACCTGCTCGTCCTGCGCGAAGGACGGGTACCGCCCCTGGTAGGCGGCCAGCGCCGCCTCGGCCTGCCGCCCCCAGGCCTCGCTCGCGCCGCCGGTCAGTTGCAGGCCGCGCAGCTGCTCGCCGAAGACCGGCGGCGGCAGGAAGACGGTGGCGGCGGCCCGGGCCTCCTCGGCGAGGTGGTGGCTGTGCCGGGTGGAGCGCTCGCTGACGAAGTACAGGACGAGGTCGTCGTCGTACGCGAAGAAGGCCAGGTTGGCGTGCGGGCCGCGCTCGTGGCCGGCGGTGGCGAGGGTGAGCACCATGGCCTCGGCGAGCAGGCCCTCGACGCCCTTGTGCGGCGACTCGCCCGGCCAGTCCCCCTGCGTGATGTCGAGTCGGTACGGCATTGGCACTCCCTCCGCTGGCACGCCCGGCGCTCCCGCGCCCCGGCACGACTGAGCCGGGCGGGTTCCCCGCGAAGGGGCCCCACGCCCGGCTCACATGCTCTACCCGCCACCCCGGCCAGACAAGGGTCGGACGGGCTACGGGGAGGCTACGGAATCAGCGCTGTCGGGTCTCGCCGCCAGTGTCGCGGGCACCCGCCGTTCAGCGCTGCCGACACCCGCCGTCAGTGCTGCCGCGTCCCGTACGCCGCGTGGCGGCCCGCCATCACCGGCGCCGCGCCCGGACCGAGCAGCGGGCGCAGCGCACCCGCCCGCATCCGGTCCACCAGCGGCCCGCAGCGGCCGGCGAGCGGCGCCAGCACCACCGCGACCAGGAGGCCGACCAGCGCGCCGACGGCCACGTCGTGCGGGTAGTGCACGCCGACCCAGACCCGGGAGGCGCCCATCAGCACCGCGAAGATCCCGGCGATCCAGCCGAGCCGCCGGTCGGCGAACCAGAGTGCGGTGGCGGCGGCGAAGGCGATCACGGTGTGGTTGCTGGGGAAGGACCAGTCACCGGCGCCGGGGCAGGTCTCCAGCGAGATGCTGCCGGGGATCTGGGCGCACGGCCGGACTTCTTCGACCATGCTCTTGAGCACCGAGTTGACGCCGTACGCGACGACCACGATCACCGGCGAGGCGAGCACCTTGGCCATCACGACCGAGTCGGCGCCGCGCGCCCGCCACCAGGCGTAGAGCATGAAGACCGCGAACAGGCCGAGGCCGAGCGCCGACCAGACCTTGATCAGCTCGTCCAGCCAGTGCGGGGCGGCTTGCGCCCACCCGTTCACCCGGGTGTAGAGGCTGCCGTCGATGCCGCTGCCGTCGTAGACGGCGAGAGCCCGGGAGGACGTCACTTGTCACCTCCGTGACGGTGCGCCTTACGGGCGCGGAACAGTTCGAGAACAATGGGGAGCACGGAGACAACTACTACCAGACCGATGATCGGGAGCAGATATCTGTCGATGCTGGGGATCGACGATCCGAGCCCGTACCCGGCGAGCACGACGCCGACCGTCCAGAGGGCGCCGCCGGTCACCTGCCAGAAGGTGAACGAGCGGACCGGCACTTCGAGCACGCCGCAGAGCGGGTTCAGCACCGTTCGGACCACGGGGATGAAGCGGGCGAGCACGATCGCCTTGCCGTGGCCGTACTTGCCCAGCAGTTCCTCGGCCCGCTCGACGCCCTCCAGCAGGCTCTTGCGCTCGGTGCGGCGCAGCAGCGCGCGGCCGCCGCGCTTGCCGATCAGATAGCCGACCTGGGCGCCGGCCAGCGCGCCGACCAGGGCGGCGGGCAGCACCTGGGAGAGCTCCAGCTGCGGACCCTTGGTGGCGCCGGGCACGCACAGCAGGCCGGCGGTGAACAGCAGTGAGTCTCCGGGCAGGAAGAAGCCCACCAGCAGACCGGTCTCGGCGAAGAGCACGACGGCGATGCCGAGTGCACCGAAGGCGGCGAGCAGCGAGGACGCGTCCAGCGGGTTCACCGCGAGGTGAGCGGCCGGATCGGCGAGGAACTGAAGCAAGGCTGGCGGACCTCCCGTACGTTGGGGGGCGGTTCACAGCGGAACCCGCCCCGACCGTCTACAGTGACGTAGACGGTCTACATGACTGTAGACGAAACCTGGAGGAAGCGCCGCCATGTCCGACGTACCGTCCGCCCGCCGGCCTGCCGGGGAGCTGGAGGCCGAGGTGCTGGCCGCGCTCTGGTCGGCCCGGCAGCCGATGACCCCGCAGGACGTCCAGTCGGCACTCGGCGGGGACCTCGCCCGCACCACCATCGCCACGATCCTCGCCCGCCTGCACGACAAGGGCACCGTGGAGCGCACCCGGGCCGGCCGCGCCTACGCCTACATCCCGACCGTCCAGGACACCGCGGGCCTCGCCGCCCGCCGGATGCACACCGAGCTCGGCCGCGAGGCCGACCGCTCCACCGTGCTCGCCCGCTTCGTCTCCGACCTCTCCGCCGAGGACGAGCAGCTGCTGCGCGACCTGCTCGGCGACGGCGCCCCGGGCCTCGGCTCCGCCCCGGGCATCGGCGACGGCACCCCCGGTCTCGACCCCCTCCCGGGCACCGCCCCCGGCCACCGCACCCCCGGGGCGGCCGGATCGTGATGATCGCCGTCTGGGCCCCGCTGCTGCTGCCGTTCCTGGCCGCCCCGCTGGCCCGCCGCCTCGCCGACGCGCTGCCGCCCCGGGCCGCCGCCTGGATGCTCGCCGGGACGTCCGCCGTGCTGGCCGGCGGCACCCTCTGCTCACTCGGCCTGCTCGCCGCCGCCGGGCTGCTCCAGCTGCCGCCGGTCGCCGCGATCGGCCACCTGTCGCTGCCCTGGCTCACCACCGCCGCACCCGACGCGCCGGTGGCGGCCGCCGCGGCCGGTCTGGTGCTCGCCGCGCTGACCGCCCAGGCCGTCCGCACCGCCCGCCGCCACCGGCTGGAACTGCGCGAGGCCCGGGCCGCCCTCCCGGCCTGCGCCGAGACGGCCTGCGCCGCGCCGACCGAGGGCCGGCATCCGGACGCGCGCCCCGGGCACGCCACCATGCGCCGGACACGCACCCCGCAGGCCGTCCTGGCCGGCGCCCGCGCCCTGCTCCAGCCGGGCGAGCACCCGCTCGCCGTCCTCGACGACGAGCGCGCCGACGCCTTCGCCCTGCCGGGGCGCCTGCCCCTCCCCGGCCGGCCCGGCGAGCCCGGCCGGATCGTGGTCACCTCCGGCATGCTGCGCATCCTCACCGGGCCCGAGCGGGCCGCCCTGCTCGCCCACGAGCGCGCCCACCTGACCGCCCGCCACCACGTCTTCCTCGCCCTCGCCGAGCACGCCGCCGACCTCCACCCGGCGCTGCGGCCGCTGCGCGCGCCCCTCGGGTACCACCTGGAGCGCTGGGCCGACGAGGTGGCGGCCGCCCGGGTCGGCGACCGCACCGTGACCGCCCGCGCGGTCGGCCGGGCCGCCCTGGCCGCCAGCCGCTCCCCCTGGCCGGCCCGGCCCCGGCTCGTCCCCGCCGCCCACTCCGGGCCGGTCCCGCGCCGGGTCGCCGCCCTGCTCCAGCCCCGCCCGGCGGCCACCGCCACCGGCACCCGCCTGCGCGCGGTGGCGATCGCGCTGGCCGCCTGCCTGGCGCTGAGCACCGCCGCCTCCCTGGAGGCCACCGCCGACCTGCACCACACCGTCGAGGCGGCCCAGCGCGGCACCGGCACGGAACGCTGACCGCCGACCCCACATCAGGCCTCGCACCAGCACCGCACCAGGCCCACGCAAGGCCCGCATCAGGTCCCGCACCAGGCCTCGCACCAGGCCCGCGTCGGGCCCACACCAGGCCCACACCAGGACCCCCACTAGTCATCACACCTCGGCATGTCCACGGTCATACCGTCCGGTATGCCGAGTTGGCAGACCCCGTCCCCAGACCCTCACCGCCCCCGTACGCTTTCGTCAGCGCGTCGACCCCGGCGCGGCCTCGAACGGCGGCGAGGAGCAACGCGAGTGCGGCAGACCGGACGGCAGTCCCGACGACCAGAACGCCGCACCGCGCCGAGCGCGGCCGAGCTGGCCAGGGTCCACGACCGCACCCTCGCCGAAGCCGCCGCCCGCGAACTCGCCCAGCCCCCCTACCCCGACCCCGGCTCCCCCGGCCGGCTCGAACCCCGCCCCGAGATCGGCGACTCCTGGGCCCGGCTGCGCCGCCTCGGGCTCGACCCCGACGCCGGCGCCGCCGCCGTCCACCTCGGCCCCGCCGAGATCGAGCAACGCCGCCGCACCAGCGGCCTGAACGCGGTCCTGTCGGTGCTGCGCGACACCCTGCTCCAGCCGGTCGGCCAGAGTCCGCTGATCCTCGCCATCGCCGACGCCGAGGGCCACGTGCTGTGGCAGGAGGGCGAGCGCGCCCTGCGCCGCAGCGCCGACCGGATCGGCTTCCTCACCGGCGCCCGCTGGATCGAGGAGAGCGTCGGCACCAACGGCATCGCCGTCGCGCTGCGCGCCCAGCGCCCGATGCACGTCCACTCCGCCGAGCACTACCTGCGCAGCCACCACTCCTGGACCTGCGTCGCCGCCCCCGTGCACGACCCGGGCACCGGGCGGCTGGTCGGCGCGATCAACCTCAGCGGCCCGGCCCGCAACGTCCGCCCGTACCTGCTGCAGCTCACCGCCACCGCCGCCCGGCTCGCCGAGACCGAGCTGCGCGCCCACCGGCTGGAGGCGCTGCACCAACTGCGCACCCTGGCCGCCCCGGTGCTCGCCCGGGTGGCCGGCCCGGCCCTGGTGGTGGACTCCGCCGGGTGGACCGCCGCCGCGGCCGGGCTGCCGCCGCCCGGCCGGCTGCGGGTGCCGGTCGGCGGCTGGGGAACCGCCGCCGTGCACTGGGTGCCGGGCCTCGGCGAGTGCGCCCTGGAGCCGCTCGCGGACGGCTGGCTGGTGCGACCGGTCCGGCCGCCCGAGGCGGACGGCTCCGGCACGGTGACGGCCGAACAGGCCGAGCAGGCCGAGGGCGCCCGGCTCCGGCTCGACCTGCGCCGCCAGGACCGCCCGGAGCTGACCGTCCGGGGCGCGGCCGGCAGCTGGTCGCACCCGCTCAGCCCGCGCCACGCCGAACTGCTGCTCCTGCTCGCCACCGGACGCGAGGGCAGCACGGCCGCGCAGCTCGCGGAGGCGCTGTTCGGCGACCCGGGCCGGACGGTGACGGTCCGCGCCGAGCTGTCCCGGCTGCGCCGCTACCTGGGCGGCCTGCTGGCCCACCGGCCGTACCGCATCGCCGAGTCGGTGCTGGTCACGGTGGACGGGCCGGACGACCCGTACGACCTGCTGCCGGCCTCCTCGGCCCCGGCCGTCCGGCGACTGCGGGCCGGGCTGGCCGCGGGGACGGTCCGGCTGCCGAGCGCGGCGCCCGTCCCCCCGCCACACGGGCCCGCCGGTGCCCCGACCGGGCCTCAGCCGCCGGCGAGCAGCGCGGCCAGCTGGGCGTCGGTCGGGCCGCAGACGCGCTCCGCCTCGGCGGAGACCAGCGCGTAGGTACGGTCCAGCCACGCCTGCACCCGGGGCTTGGAGGCCTCCAGCAGGGCGCTGCCGTGCGGTGATTCGAGCGCCAGGTGCAGCGTCGAGCCGTGGCACGGGCAGTACGCCGGCCACAGTTTGACGTCGCCCTGGCCGCTCAGCGCCTGCAAGCCGTCGCGCAGCAGCTCGCGCGAGAACACCCAGTCGGCCTCGTCCGGCCGCCCCAGATGGAAGGTCAGCAGCACCTCGTACGGGCGCGCGGCCTCGAACCGGAACCGGGTGCGCACCTCGCCGACCACCTCCTCGCCCAGCGAGATCCGCAGCATCAGCACCTCCTCCACCGCCGCCGGAGCGGCGGTGGAGCCTTCCCCATCGCCGCCCGTGGGGGTGGCGGCGAGGGGTGCACTGGAGGCTGCGGACAGCGGGTCGGGCGGCATGACGGTCTCTCCGGGACGGCGTGGGATGACCTCAGCCTGGGCCACTTCCGTCCGGGCGGGCAAGGGTTGCAAGGAGGTTGCATTAATCCCTGTCCGGGCAGCCCGGCCGCCATCGCCGACTTATCAGACGGATCGTCAACTTCCTTCCATCGAACGGGTGTCCACGAAATGGATCAAAACCGTCCAGGCCACGACGAGCCGCTGGTACGCTCTCCCCCTCCCGGCGCGGGCCCCACCCGGACCCCGGCCGACCGACCCCGGGCGGCCGATGCCGGCCCGGTGGCAGCGCATGGGAGAATACCGCGACCGCGACGGCGACTTCGGGGAGGGAGGGGTCCGGTGGCTGCGCGCGAGGACACTGCGCGGGACGTTCGGCACGAGCCCGAACGGCACGGCCGGCACGGGCGGCCACGCCCGTTCGGCGGCCGGTTCCGGCTGCCCACCCTGCGCTTCTCCGGTGCCGCGATGGCGATGTCCACCGTCGTCGGCATCAGCATCGCCACCACCCTCCTGCTCAACGAGCAGCAGGGCGTGGGCCGGCGGGCCGGGGTCGCGCGCGTCGGCACCACCCCGCCGCCCACCCCCGCCGCGGGCGACCAAGCCGAGGCCGCCGCCGACCGGGCCCCGACCGCGCCCAACCCCACCGCACCGAACCCCGCCGATCTCCCGGCCACCGGCCGGCCGCCCGTACCGAGCCCCTCGGCGCACCACCCGGGGGCGGCGGAGGACACGGCCGCCGCAGCGGCCTCGCCCAGCGCCTCTCCCCACGTGCCCGGCACCCGGTCGGCGCTCCCGGAGCCCACCGGCGGACAGGCCGCGGCCGAACCCATGGCCGACCACGGCCCCGGCGCCCGGCCGGCCGGCACCGGCGAGCCCGCCACGCCGGCCGACGCCGCCGCGCCCTCGCCGTCGGCCCAGCCCGTCGCGCCCGCCGCCGAGCAGCCGGCCGACCCCTCTTCGCCCTCCCCCTCGCCGGCCACGCCGCACGCGCCCGGACCCCGCCCGGCCGCCCCGGCCCAGCCCGCACCGCCGCCGCCCGGCGCAGTTGCCCCGGGCACCGACGGCCCGACCGCCGGCGCCCCTGGCCCGGACACCGAGCCGGACACCGACCAGGCCCTGACCGGCGTCGCCACGGTCACACCGCTCGGCCGGGACGGCCTCCGGCACCAGCTCGACCTCGCCGTCACCGAGCCGCTCACCGCACTCCAGACCGAATTCCGGCTTGCCCCAGGCGAGTTGGCCCCCGGCAGCGGCACCGCCTGGACCGACCTGCCCGGCGCGGTCGTCACCGCCCAACAGGAGCGCGGCACCCTGGTCTACCGCTTCACCACCCCGGCCGGCACCGACGTCCCGCCCGGCCACTACGCCTTCGGCGTGCGCGGCACCCGCCCCGCCGCCGAACCCTCGGGGCCCACCGGCCCGTCCGGCCCCTCGCTCCCGTCCGGTCGGCCCGCTTCGTCCGGCCCGGTCCGCAAGGCCGCCGCGGCGGAGAGCTGGAGCGCCGCCGCCTTCGGCATCGACCGGCCCCGGGCGGTCGCCGCCCTCGGCGCCTTCGGCCCGGTCGCACCGCAGCCCGTCGCACCGCCGCCCGTCGCGCCCGAGGCACCCGGGCTCCCGCCGCGCCCCGGCACGCCGACGGCCTTCGCGCCCCGCTGACCTCTGGCCGCACTGACCCGCCGCCTTGCGGCCCTGCCGGGGCCTGCCGCCCAACCCCGCCGCCCGGCCGTACCGTCCGACGATCCGACAGGTCACCGCCCCGGCCGGGCTCATCCCGACGCGCCCGTTCGTTACTGTGGGCAGCACCCGGCCCGGCGGTCCCAGCGGCCCCGGCCGGCCGCCGTTCCGCACCCGAGGAGGAGTCCGTGTCCACCGTCCTGACCCAAGGCGGCAACGCCCCGCTGACCGCCGCGCGGGTGACTGTCGAGGTCACCGCGCCCAAGGCGCTGGACGTCTCCGGTCTGCTGCTGACCGACGCCGGAAAGGTGCGCTCGGACGACGACTTCGTCTTCTTCAACGCCCCGCACGGCCCCGGCGTCAGCCACCGCCCGGCCGCCGCCGGAGCGCCGGACGCGATCACCGTCGACACCCTGGCCGTCCCGGCCGGCATCACCAAGATCGTGGTGACCGCCAGCCCCGCCGACCAGTCCTCCACCTTCGCCGGGATGGAGCCGACCGCCACCGTCCGCGACGCCGACACCGGGCAGGCCCTGGTCACCTTCACCCCGCCGCAGCTGGGCCAGGAGACCGCGCTCATCGTGGTCGAGGTCTACCAGCGCGGCGGCGCCTGGAAGGTGCGCGCGGTCGGCCAGGGCTACGCCAACGGCCTGGCGGGCATCGCCACCGACTTCGGCGTCTCCGTCGACGACTCCCCGGCCGCGACCCCGGCCGCCCAGGCCCCCGCCCCCGCCACTCCCCCCGCGGCCCCGCCCACCCCTCCGGTCGCTCCCCCGGCTCCCCCCGTCGACCCGCGGATCGCCCTCGCCGCCACCCCGCCCGCGCCCCCCGCGCCCCCGGTCGCCCCGCCGGCCCCGTCCGCCCCCGCCAAGGTCACCCTGGACAAGGGCCGGGTCAACCTGGTCAAGGGCAGTTCGGTCTCCCTGGTGAAGAACGGCCGTCCGTTCCTCTCCTCGGTCCGAATGGCGCTCGGCTGGGAGCCCGCCGGCCGCGGCCGCAGCGTCGACCTGGACGCCTCCTGCCTCGCCTTCGACTCACAGCGCAAGAAGCTGGAGACGGCCTGGTTCATGAAGCTGACCGTCTTCAAGGGCGCGATCGCCCACTCCGGCGACAACCTCACCGGCGGCGGAGCCGGCGACGACGAGTCGATCACCGTCCACCTGGACGGCCTGCCGGCCGAGGTCACCGGCCTGGTCTTCGTCGTCAACTCCTTCTCCGGCCAGCGGTTCACCGAGGTCAAGAACGCCTACTGCCGCCTGCTGGACGCCCGGACGGAGGAGGAGCTGGTCCGCTTCGACCTCACCCACTCCGAGCCGCACACCGGCGTGGTGATGTGCAAGCTGGTCCGGCAGTCGTCCGGCGAGTGGGTGATGACCGCCATCGGCGAGTACGTCGACGCCAAGACCGCCCGGGCGATGGTCGATCCGTCCGCCGCCCTGCTCTGAACCGTCTCGCCGCACCCCTCGCTGCCCCGTCCCAGCGCCCACGGCCGATCGGCCCAACGTCACGGCCGCACACGCGAATTCACCCTCCTGAGGGATCAAGTCGTCCACCCGCCGACTCGATCTACCTCTAGGGGGGTGAATCGCGCTCTCCCGCGCACTCGTTGAGGGAGAGACCGTGCCACGCTTCCTGTCCCGCCTCGCCGTCGCCGGCACCGCCGTCGCGCTCACCGCCGGCCTGATCACCCCGTCCACCGCCCAGGCCGCCGCCGAGCCGTCCGGCCGCGTCCGGACGCTCGCCTGGGCCGCACTGGGCGACTCCTACACGGCCGGCTTCGTCGAGGCCGCCGGCGACGAGACCGAACCCCGCGACGGCTGCGCCCGCACCACCGGCTCCTACCCCGAGCTGATCCGCCGCGGCCTCGGCCCCCTGGTCGAGCTGCGCAACGTCAGCTGTGCCGGCGCCACCGCCAAGGACGTCTACCAGACCAAGGAAGCCCCGCCCGGCCGCCCGCTCCCGCCGCTCGGGACCAACCCCGGCGCCCCCTTCCCACCGGTCCCGTCGCAGATCGACGCCGTCTCCCCGGGCGCCGACGTGATCACCGTCGAGATCGGCGGCAACACCCTCGGCTTCGCCGAGATCCTCAAGGGCTGCATCGAACTCGGCGCCGCGGTCCTCGGCCAGGGCACACCCTGCAAGGACAAGTTCGACGCGAGCCTGCCCGACCGCTTCAACCAACTGCGCGGCGACTTCGACCAGATGCTCGGCGCCCTGCACGCCAAGGCCCCGTCCGCGCGGCTGCTGGCCGTCGGCTACCCCCACCTCGTCCCCGAGGACGCCACCCGCTGCACCTACGGCAACCTGGAGCAGTTCGCCACCTTCACCACCGGCGACCTCGCCTGGGCGCGGACGGCCATCCTGGAACCGCTCAACGCGATCATCGCCCAGCGGACCACCGCCCACGGCGACACCTTCGTCGACCTCTACCCCTCCACCACCGGCCACAGCGTGTGCGACCAGGACCACTGGCTGGACGGCGTGCTGACCAGCATCATCCCGCTGCGCTACGCCCTGGTGCACCCCAACGCCAAGGGCCAGGCCCACGCGGCCGCCCTGGTCGAGGACGCCGTCCTGAGCTGACCGGCCGCACCGGAAGCGGCCGCACCGGAAACGCCGCGCATCGAGAACCGATCGAAAACCAGTGGCAGGCCCCTCCGGCCGCGGATCATGCTGAGCGGATGCTCATCCGCGAAGCCACCCCCGAGGACTGGCCTGCCGTCTGGCCCTTCTTCCACACCGTCATCGCCGCCGGCGAGACGTTCCCCTACCCCCTCGACCTCTCCTCCGACCTCGGCCGGGAGTGGTGGATGCTCGCCGCACCCCATCGCACGGTGGTCGCGGTGGACGAGGCCGGCACGGTCGTCGGCACCGCCAACATGACCCGCAACCGCCCCGGCAACGGCGCGCACGTGGCCAGCGCCAGCTACCTGGTCGACCCGGCGCACCACGGCCGCGGCATCGGGCGGGCCCTGGTCGAGTACACCCTCGACTGGGCCCGCACCAACGGCTACCGCGCCATGCAGTTCAACGCCGTGGTCGCCAACAACCACCACGCCGTGAAGCTCTACCAATCCCTCGGCTTCGACATCGTCGGCACCGTCCCCGAAGCCTTCCACCACCCCGTCGACGGCTACGTCGGCCTGCACGTCATGCACCGGCCGCTGTAAGGGAGTTCGCTACTCCTCGATCACCAGCACGTCGCCGTCCCGGGCCGCCGCCTCACCCCATTGAGCGATCGTCATCCATCCACCCGACGTGCCACTCCGAGCTCACCTATTCTGTTGGCGCGTCCAACCAAGGGGTTGCTCATGAACACGGCGGATAGCGCCATCCTGCTGGAACTCTTCCTGGCTCTGGACACTCCCGAAGGCCTTCGAGCCGAACTTGTCGTCGGCGAGATCCTGATCGGGCTTCCCCCCGACGGCGATCACGAGGACATCCTCAGCCACGTGACCGACCAGGTGTTCCACAGGGCGGCTGCGGATATGCAGATGTCCGCCAACAAAGGCCTTCGCCTCGCCAGCCACGGAGGACACCCTTCCGACCACGTCATCCCGGACGCCACGTTCGTCCCGGAGGAACTCCGCCTCTTCCGCGACGCGCCGCCATGGATGGAGCCCGACGGCGTCGCGATGGTCGCGGAGGTCACCTCCAGCAAGCCCGACCAGGACCGCATCGCCAAACGCCACTGCTACGCCCGCGCCGCGATCCCGCTGTACCTCCTGATCGACCGCGAGCGGGCCCAGGTCAGCCTCTTCAGCAATCCCCACCGCGACGAGTACACCGAGGTGCACCTGGCAGCCTTCGGCGAACCACTCGCCCTCCCCGCCCCGTTCGAGTTCGAGTTGGACACCAAGGACTTCCTCTAGAAGTCCCGGAAACGCGACAAACGGCCCGCACCCCCCTTCCACCGGGGGTGCGGGCCGTCGTCGTGCGGGTGCGCGCGGGTCAGCCGCGGGTGGCCATGGCGCGCAGGAAGAAGGTGAGGTTGGCCGGGCGCTCGGCGAGGCGGCGCATGAAGTAGCCGTACCACTCCTGGCCGTAGGGCAGGTACACGCGCATGGTGTTGCCCTCGCCGGCGAGGCGCAGCTGCTCCTCGGGGCGGATGCCGAACAGCATCTGGTACTCGAAGGAGTCGCGCTTGCGGCCGTTCCACTGGGCGAGCTGGCCGGCGATCTTGATCATGTTGGGGTCGTGCGAGGCGATCATCGGGTAGCCCTCGCCGGCCATCAGGACCTTGAGCGCGCGGACGTACGCGAGGTCGACGTCGTGCTTGCCCTGGAAGGCGACCGACTCGGGCTCCTTGTAGGCGCCCTTGCACAGGCGCACGCGCGAGCCGGGGCCGGAGAACTCGCGGCAGTCGGCCTCGGTGCGGCGCAGGTAGGCCTGGAGCACGACGCCCAGCCAGGGGAAGTCGGCCCGCAGCTCGCGCGCGATGGCGAGGGTGGAGTCGGTGGTGGTGTGGTCCTCCATGTCGAGGGTCACCGTGGTGCCGGCGTCGGCGGCGGCCTCGCAGATGCGGCGGGCGTTCTCCAGCGCGATCTTCTCGCCGTCCACCGGGAGGAACTGGCCGACGGCCGACAGCTTGACCGACACCTCGGCGCCGGCCGCGAGGCCGGTCTCCTTGAGCGCCGTGAGCAGGTGCTCGTAGGCCTCGGCGGTGCCGGCGGCCTGGGCGGCGTCCTGGGTGTCCTCGCCGAGGTGGTCGAGGGTGACCTTGCGGCCGGTGGCGATCAGGTCGTCGGTGGCGGTGACGGCGTCGTCGAGGACGTCACCGGCGACGAAGCGCTCGACTATCGCGTGGGTCGGCGGGAACTTCTCGACCACGGTGCGGACCTGCGGCGACCGGGAGGCCGCGAGAAGGGCGGAACGGAGCATCGTGACTCCTGGAGCTGGTGCTTCTAAGGGTGGCAGAAGGGGGGCCGGGGCGGCGGGCGGCGGGTACGTGGCACCGCCGCCCCGGCGGGCGACGCCCGGCTGCGGGGCCGGGCGTCGCGGGTGACCGCAGTGGTCAGGCGACCGCAGTGGTCAGGCGACCGGAGCGGTCGGGTGACTGGAACGGTCAGGTGACCGTCTCGGCCACGTGACCGAGACGGTCAGGCGACCGGAACGGTCAGGAGGGGCACTCAGCCCATGTGCGGGTAGCGGTAGTCCGTCGGCGGGACGAAGGTCTCCTTGACCGAGCGGGTCGAGGTCCACCGCGCCAGGTTCTGCTTGGCACCGGCCTTGTCGTTGGTGCCGGAGGCCCGGCCGCCACCGAAGGGCTGCTGGCCGACGACGGCGCCGGTCGGCTTGTCGTTGATGTAGAAGTTGCCGGCCGCGAAGCGCAGCTTGTGCATGGCGTCCTGGGCGGCCGCGCGGTCCTGGGCGATGATCGCGCCGGTCAGGCCGTAGGCGGAGGCCGACTCCATCTGGGCCAGCATCTCGTCGTACTTGTCGTCCTGGTAGACGTGCACGGCGAGGATCGGGCCGAAGTACTCCTCGCGGAAGTACTCGGACGCCGGGTCCTCGCAGACGAGGACGGTCGGGCGGACGAAGTAGCCGACCGAGTCGTCGTAGGTGCCGCCGGCCAGGACCTCGACCGCGGGGTCGGCCTGGGCGCGGTCGATGGCGGCCTTGTTCTTGGCGAAGGCGCGGTCGTCGATGACGGCGGACATGAAGTTCGCCAGGTCGGTGACGTCGCCCATGGTGAGGCCCTCGACCTCGGCGGCGAACTCGTCCTTGAGGCCGGCCCAGATCGAGGCCGGGACGTAGGCGCGGGAGAGCGCCGAGCACTTCTGGCCCTGGAATTCGAAGGCGCCGCGGGTCATCGCGGTCTTCAGCACGGCCGGGTCGGCGGACGGGTGGGCGACCAGGAAGTCCTTGCCGCCGGTCTCGCCGACGATCCGCGGGTAGGTGCGGTAGCCGGCGATGTTCTCGCCGACGGAGCGCCACAGGTGCTGGAAGGTGGCGGTGGAGCCGGTGAAGTGGATGCCGGCCAGCGCCGGGTGCTTGAGCGCCACGGCGGAGACGTCCAGGCCGTCGCCGGTCACCATGTTGATGACGCCCTTGGGCAGGCCGGCCTCCTCCAGCAGCTGCATCAGCAGGTGCGCGGAGTACTGCTGGGTCGGGGACGGCTTCCAGAGCACCACGTTGCCCATCAGCGCGGGCGCGGTCGGCAGGTTGCCGGCGATCGCGGTGAAGTTGAACGGGGTGATCGCGTAGACGAAGCCCTCCAGCGGGCGGTGGTCGCTGCGGTTCCACACGCCGTCCGAGGAGATCGGCTGCTCGGCCATGATCTGGCGGGCGAAGTGCACGTTGAAGCGCAGGAAGTCGACCAGCTCGCAGGGCGTGTCGATCTCGGCCTGCTGGGCGGTCTTGGACTGGCCGAGCATGGTGGCGGCGGCCAGGGTCTCGCGCCAGGGGCCGGCCAGCAGGTCGGCGGCCTTGAGGAAGATCGCGGCGCGGGAGTCGAAGGAGAGCGCCTGCCAGGCCGGGGCCGCGGCCAGGGCAGTGTCGATGGCCTCCTGCGCGTCGGCCTGGGTGGCGTTGCGCAGGGTGCCGAGCCTCGCCGCGTGGTTGTGCGGCTGGACGACGTGGATCTCGGCGCCGCCGCCCATGCGGTGCTCACCGTTGATCGTCATGGTCAGCTGGACCGGCTCCTGGCCGCCCAGCTCCTTCAGCTTGGCCTCCAGACGGGCCCGTTCCGGGCTGCCCGGGGCGTAGCTGTGGACCGGCTCGTTCACCGGCGCGGGGACCTGGGTCACAGCGTCCATCAATGCTCCTGCGATTCCTAGATTCATCAGCGCGGAGAGTTTCCACACTGCTACGCTCTGCGACATGCCTTAGGCATCGGGCAGGGCTTGTCCGTCATGAGGCCGGCTCGGCCGAGTGAGAAGCCCCTGGCGCGCCAGGGGAGGAGTCACAGAGCGCACGCTCTCCTTGCGAGAGGTTGCAGTGAGCTCCGACGTGATCACACGTCGACCTGAAGTAACGCTATTCCAGCCGCCCGGCCCACTTGATTGGCCGGGCGGCTAAATTCCCCCGTACGGCGTTGTCCGGCCCGACGAAGGGGTCACGGCGCAGTCACGGCGCGGTCACGGCGCGCCGTTGACGGCCCGTCGCGCCGGAGGCCACCGGGAGCACCGGCCGGTCCCAGTCGATCCGGTGGCCGTGCACCGGGCGGAGCATCTTCTCCGGGCTCAGGAAGGTCCGCATCGCGATCGGCGCGAGCAGCCGGAACAGCGCCCGGCCGACCGGCCCGGAGGACTTCTGGTTGTTGGTGCGCGCCGCGTTGGCGGCGATCTTCTCGACCCGGGGCCGGCGCAGCGCCTCGTAGGCGGCGAAGGCGGCGGTGTGGTCGGGCAGGTCCCGCAGGCAGCGGGCGAGTTCGACGGCGCTCTCGACGGCCAGCGAGACGCCCTGGCCGGAGCTGTTGGAGGGGGCGTGCGCGCTGTCGCCGACCAGCACCATCCGGCCGCGGTACCAGTGCGGGACGGACGGCATGATCTCCAGCCGCGGGAAGACCTCGACGGTGTCGGCGGCGGCCTCGCGCAGCACGTCCCGGGCGGGCAGGTCGTCGGCGTGCAGGTCGCGGACCCGGCGCAGCCACTCCTCCGGGCTGACGGCGCGGACCTGCTCGGCGGTCAGCTGTTCGGGCTGCGGGATGTTGCTGAACCAGGCCGTCCCGGCGCCGTCCGGCAGCCCCCAGTAGCCGAAGAAGGCGCGGGCGCCGTTGGCGAAGTGCATGGTCTCGCCGCGTCCGGCCCGGCCGGGCAGCCGGTGCGGGCTGTAGCCGCCGACGCCGAGCAGGCCGGTGTACTGCGCGCCGGGTGCGGCCGGGTCGATCAGGGTGCGGACGGTGGAGCGGGTGCCGTCGGTGCCGATCAGCAGGTCGCCGGTGGCGGTGTCGCCGTCGGCGAAGCGGGCGGTGATGCCGTCGGCGCCCTCCTCGGCGCCGACCAGCCGTTTGCCGTAGCGGACTTCGATGCCGCTCTCGCGCAGCCGCCGCTGGAGCACCTCGTACAGTTCGGCGCGGCGCATGACCCGGCCGGGCGGCAGGTCGGGGAGGCCGGCGAACTCGGCCAGCACGCCGCCCCGGCCGTCCTCGATCAGCATCGGGCCGATCGGCTGTCCGATCGCGCCGACCTCCGCCCCGAGCCCGACGGTCGCCAGGGCGTCGAGCCCGTTGGGGGCGATCATGAAGGTGCCGCCGATGCCTTCGGCGGAGGACTCGTAGGCCTCGAAGACGACGGCTTCGACGCCGGCCTTGCGCAGGGCCAGTGCCGTCACCGGTCCGGCGATGCCGCCGCCGATGACGAGGGCCCTCTTCTCCCCGTTGCTCGTACTCATTCCAGACTCCCGAAGATCTCGTGCCAGGTCCGGATGAACTCCGGCGCCTTGAGTCGACCGACGAGGTGCTCGACGAAGCGGCCCTCGGCCTCCAGCGCGCCGACCCGGTGCTCCTCCTCGATCAGGAAGATCCAGGCCACGCCGTCGTCCGAGGCCTTCCGCAGGGCCGCCCGGATGCCCGCCACCTCGGCGGCCAGCGCGGCCCGCCGCTGTTCCAGCAGTTCCACGGCCTCGGCCGGCGGGACCACCATGAGCAGCGACAGCGCGACCCCGAACGCGGGGTACTCGTGCTGCGGTTCGGCGACGAGTTCGCGCATCCAGTCGGTGAGCTCCGCCCGGCCCTCGGGGGTGACGGCGTAGACGGTGCGCTCCGGTCGCTGGGTGTCGCGGACGGTCTCCTGTTCGGCGACGAACCCGGCCTTCCGCAGCTGCTCCACGACCATGTACAGCGAGCTGCGGTTGTACTTGATGTTGCGGTCCTTGCCGTGCTCCTTGAGCCGGCGCCCCATCTCGTACGGGTGCATCGGCCCGGCCACGAGTTCGGCCAGGACCGCGAGGGCCAGCGGGTTCGACACCTTGCGTCGCTTCGCCACGAGACGTCCTCATCTCTTGGTCAGTACTGACTATCCACTTCTGAATAGTCAGAGTCAACTATTTACGAAAGCCGGGCCGCGACTCTGTCCGCCCGGCTAAAATCAACCACACGGCATTGTCCGAGCGGATGAAGGAGGCCCGATGACGACCCCCGGCCTCCCAGGCTCCCCCGGACTCCCGCCCACCTCCGGCCTCCCGCTCCGCCAGCTGCTGATGTCCCTCGGCGAACCCCTGGTCGAACTCCAGGCCGCCCCGCAGGGCCTGGACGTCCCGGTCCGCGACGTCGCGATCCTCGACCCGGAGGACCCGCCGACCGCCGCCCCCGGCGAACTCGTCCTCGCGATCGGCGCCCGCGGCCGCGCCGCCCTCCCCGCCCTGCGCGCCGCCGGGCGGGCCGGCGCCGCGGCGGTCGCGGTCAAACTGGACGGCCCCGGCCAGGCGGACGCACTGCGCGAGGCCGCCACCGAGGCGGGCGTCGCCCTGCTCTCGGTGCGCCGTGAGACCCGCTGGGAGCACCTCGACTCGCTGGCCCGCGCGATCATCGCCGGCCCGGACGCCCCGGACACCCCCGGCGCCCCCGAACCCAACGCGGGCGACCTCTTCTCCCTCGCCCAGACCGTCGCCGTGCTCACCAACGGCATCGTCTCGATCGAGGACACCTCCAGCCGGGTGCTGGCGTACTCCCGCTCCTCCGACTCGGACGAGGTCGACGACCTGCGCCGGCTCTCCATCCTCGGCTGGCAGGGCCCCGAGCCGTACCTGTCCAAGCTCCGCGAGTGGGGCATCTTCCAGCACCTGCGCACCTCGGACGCCCCGATCGCGGTCGAACCGCACCCCGAACTCGGCCTGCGCCGCCGCCTGGCGATCGGCATCCGGGCCGGGGCGCAGCCGCTCGGCACCATCTGGGTGCAGGAGGGGGCGCAGCCGCTGGCACCGCTCGCCGATCAGGCCCTGGTCGGCGCCGCCCGGGTGGCCGCCGCCCAACTGATGCGCCGCCGACGCGAGTTGTCCGCCGACATGCGGCTCACCCGGACGCTGCTCACCGGCCTGCTGGAGGGCTCCACCGGCCCGCAGTCGCTCGCCACCCACCTGGGTCTGGACCTGCGCCGCCCGGCCACCGTGCTCGCCTACAGCGCGCACACCACCGAGGCGCTGCACCGCTCCGACGTCACCGGCCTGATCTCGGTGCACACCGCCGCCCGGCACCGCACCGCCTTGCTCGCCCCGATCGAGTCCCGGGTGTACGTGCTGCTGCCCGAGCTCCCGCCCGGCCTGCCGATGGCCACCGTGCGCGGCTGGGCGGACGAGGTGGTGGCGGCCGCCCGGGAGCACCTCGGCGTCCCGCTGCGCGCCGCGATCGGCTCGACCGTGGACGGCCTGGCCCAGGTGCCGGACTCCCGCGCGCAGGCGGACCGCATCCTGGACGCGATGAGCCGCGGCGGGGTGGACCTCGACGTGGCGGCGCTGATCGACGTCCAGGCCGAGGTGCTGGTCAGCGAGATGCTCGCGCTGCTCCAGGAGCGCTCCGGCCTGCGCGACCCCCGGCTCACCGCGCTCGCCGCGTACGACCGCCGGCACGGCACCCGGCTCGCCGAGTCGGTGCTGGCCTGGCTGGACGCGCTCGGCGAGGTCCGGGTCGCCGCGGACGCCCTGCACATCCACCCCAACACCCTGCGCTACCGGGTGCGCCGCGCCGAGCAGTTGACCGGCATCGACCTCGCCCAGCCGCAGCAGCGCCTGCTGGCGATGCTGCAACTGAGGCTGCCCGCGGACGAATGACCGCGGGCAGCCCCTTCGACACCCGCTACGTCACTCGCCGTAGCCCTGGCCGCGCTTGTGCTCGTTCAGCCGGTGCCACGGGCCGGTGATGGCCAGCTGGATGCCCGGGGTCTGGATGTTGGCGAAGAGGGTCTTGCCGTCGTCCGAGAAGGTCACCCCGGTGAACTCGCTGAACTCCGGCTTCTCGGCGGTGCCGATGTTCAGCTCGTTGCGGGCGATGGAGTAGGTCAGCCCGTCCTCGGTGGCGCCGAACAGGTGCGACACGCCCTCGCCGTCCTCGGCGATCACGATGCCGCCGTACGGCGAGACGGTGATGTTGTCCGGGCCGTCGAAGTTGTCGTGGTCGCCCCAGACGTCGGTGTTGACGCCGAGCAGCACCTTCAGGGTGATGGTGCGGCGGGTCGGGTTGTAGAACCAGACCTGGCCGTCGTGCTGCACCGGGCTCTCCGAGCGGGCGAAGCTGGAGACGAAGTAGAAGCCGCCGTCACCCCACCACATGCCCTCCAGCTTGCGGGCGCGGGTGACCTCGCCGTCCTTGAACTGCTTGCGGATCGAGACGGTCCTGGCGTCGCGGTCCTGGACCTTGACCCAGTCCGCGCCATAGGTGGTGCCGACCTTGGTGGCGCGGGAGAGGTCGTCGACGAACTTGCCCTGGGCGTCGAACACCTTGAAGGCCTCCAGCACGCCCGCGTCGGCGGCCAGCTTGCGCAGCTGGTAGCGGCCGTGCTTGAAGCCGGCCGGCGGGGTCCAGCGGAACAGCAGGCCGTTGGGGTTCGAGGCGTCCTCGGTCAGGTAGACGTGGCCGCGCTTCGGGTCCACCACGACGGCCTCGTGCGCGTACCGGCCGAAGGCCTTCACCGGCTGCGGGTCGCGGTTGTAGTCGTCGTCGAACGGGTCGACCTCGAAGATGTACCCGTGGTCCTTGGTGAAGCCGTTCTTGCCGGCCTTGTCCTCGGTCTCCTCGCCGGACAGCCAGGTGCCCCACGGGGTCACGCCGCCCGCGCAGTTGGTGGAGGTGCCGGCGATGCCGACCCACTGCTCGACCGAGCCGTTCCGCTTGGCGTGCACGATGGTGCAGCCGCCGGCCGCGCCCGGGTCGTAGACGTGGCCCTCGGTCAGCGGCACCGGGTACGGCCAGTTGGCGCGGGCACCGGACAGCTCGTGGTTGACGACCATCAGGTTGCCGCCGCGCTCGTCCTCGAAGGCGGAGGTGCCGTCGTGGTTGCTCGGGGTGAACTCGCCGGTGCGCAGCCGGGTGACGCCGGCGCGGTTGACGACCTTGTACGCGAAGCCCTTGGGCAGCGACAGCAGCCCGGCCGGGTCCTGCACCAGCGGGCCGTAGCCGATGGCGGCGCGCACCGCACCGGTGTCACCCGCCGCGGACGCGGCCGGCAGCTCGCCGCCGGCCGGGGCGGCGATCGCGCCCGGGGCGCTGGCCAGCGCCTCCGCGCTGCCGGCGATCAGCACGCCGGCCCCGACGAGGGTGGAACGGTTGACGAAGTCCCGGCGGGACAGCGGCATGGCAGCAACTCCTGAGGAATCGGCCGCCGGACCGGGGGCGGGCCCGGTGCCCGGCGGGCGGGGCGTCGAGACGGGGCGTCGACGCCCAGCAGACTCCGCCGCGGGGATGAACCAGGCATGACGTCCACCTCACGCCCAGGCGGCCATTTGCCAACCGATGACCGACACATGACCTCCGCTTTGCCTGAGACGCCCCGCCGGGGGGTCACCCCGACCCACGGCGCCCCGCCGAGGGTCACCCCGACCGCGTCGTCCGCCACTGCTCCCAGGCCGACAGCCACAGCTGCTCGGCGAGCCGGTGCTCCTCCCAGACCTCCGGCCCGCCGCCCCGCCGCTCCCGCCAGAGCTGCTCCCAGGCCCGCTGCGCCGGCAGGCTCGCCACCTCACTGGCGAACACCGTGTACCGGACGACCTCCTCGACGGCCGCCCCGCCCTCCGGCGTGCCGATCAGCCAATGCGTGTGCCGGGCAAGCCGGTTGAGGTGGTTGACCATCGCGGTCAGCGCCGTCGCCGCCTCCTCCCGGGTCTCGGTGGCGAGCCGCATCTGCTGGCGCACCGCCACCTCCCAGCGCACCTCGTAGGCGTCCCCGCGCGGGCGCCGCGGCGTCCGCCCGGCCCGGACCTGCGCCTCGACGGCGGCGGACGCGGCGACGCTCTGCGCGATCAGCTCCCGGTGCGCCTCCAGCCCGACGGCGGGCGGCAGTTCACGCTCCTCCACCGGGACCTGCCGGGCCCGCCGGGCGGCCAGCTCGCCCAGCAGCTCGGCCCGGCCGCGCAGGTACGGCTCGAAGTCCGCGATCCCCCCGAGCTCCACGCCACCGGGCGGCACCCCGCGCCCGCACACCGTCACGGTCAGCCCGCCGATCCGCAGCCGCCCGGCCCAGACCGGTGCGGCCCCGTCGGCGGCCGACGCGCCCGGCCAGAGCACCGGCCGGTCCTCGTGCACCTCCACCGGGTACGGCTCGCCGTCCACGGTGATCCACTCGCGCAGCGCCCGCACCCGGCCCGGCCCGTCGCCCTCGTCGACCCCCAGGTGGTCGTAGACCCGGTCCCGTTCGTCCTCGACCACGTCCTCCAGCTCGGGCAGGTCCTCGCCGCGCTCCGCGTCCGGCCGGTAGGTGCGCACGCTGACGTACGGGCCGGCCACCGAGCTCCAGTCGCCGGACTGCACCTCGACCCAGGCGAGTTCGCCGCCGGACGTCTCGAAGGCGGCCAGCGCCTCGCCCCAGCCGCCCGTCGCGCCGCCCCCGCGCGACAGCCCCGCGACCACGCCGTACACCGGGAAGTCGGCCGCGGCCACCGTCCGGCGGGAGAAGTCCTCCACCGCGGCGAGACGCTCCTCCCTGCTTCTCGGGTCCGGGACGCGCGCAGGGTCCGTCCGTCCGACGTTCCACTCCGGGGGCCTGCCGCCACTCTCCCGCATCATCCTGTGCCGCACCCCCGAGTCCTCGCGCCCGCACCGCCGACGCCACCTTAGTGCCCGGGACCTGCCGGGTCATCAGCTCGGGTGCCGGGCATCGGCGCAGGCCGCGTCGGGACGCCCGGCCGCCAACGGGCACGGGCCGTGTCAGGACGCGCGGTTGTCAGCCGCCCTCCCTACCCTGGCGGCATGACAGCAGACAGCAACTTCCCGGCCCGGATCAGCATCGTCACCCTCGGGGTCTCCGACCTCGACCGCAGCGCCCGCTTCTACGAGGACCTGGGCTGGCGGCGGTCCTCCGCCTCCAGTCCGGAGATCGTCTGGTTCCGCACCGCCGACTCGGCGCTCGGCCTCTTCCCCACCGAGGAGCTGGCCGCCGACGCGGGCGTGCCCGCCACCGGTGAGCCCGCCTTCCGCGGCGTCACCCTCGCGGTGAACCTGGAGTCCCCCGCGCTGGTGGACGCCGCGTTGAAGACGGCGGTCGAGGCCGGCGCCGTGGTGGTCAAGCCGCCGGTCCCGACCAGCTGGGGCGGATACTCCGGCTACTTCGAGGACCCGGACGGCCACCTCTGGGAGCTGGCCCACAATCCGTTCTTCCCCTTCGCCGAGGACGGCTCCCTCGATCTCCCCTGACCCGCCGGCCCATCAGCCCGTCGAAGCCCCCCGTCGGCCCGTCGAAGCCCCCCCCCGGCCCGTCAGCCCTTGGACCGCGCCTTGAAGGCCGCCTTGCGCGCCTCCTTGGCCACCGCCCGGTCCAGGTGCAGCTCCCCGACGGCCTCCAGGACGTCCGCCGTGTACGGGTGGTCGACCCGCCAGAGCTCGCCGAAGTAGGACGCAGGGTTGCCGGTCACCGGCAGGTCCGCGATCAGCTCGCGCAGCAGTTCGGCGTCGCCGCCGCTGTCCAGCAGCTGGGCGGCGAAGGTGTCGACCACCGTCCACAGCGCCATCGTCCGCTCCGGTACCGGCACGTCCGTCGCTCCCTTCGAGGTCAGCCAGGCCCGGGCGGCGCCGCCCAGCTCGGGGTCGTCCAGCACGTCGCGCACGGCCGGCTCGGCGGCCGCGCCCAGCATGTTCAGCGCCGAGACGCCGAGCATCCGCCGCATCGGGGCGTACGCGTCGTCGCCGCGCGCCGCCGCCAGCAGCTCGCGCGCCGCCGCCACCGGCTCCCGGCCGGTGATCCAGACCCGCAGCTCCTCGTCCGGCAGCACGTTGGCGGCCTCGCACACCGCGCGCAGCAGCTCGGCCGCGTCGCCCTGGGCCAGCTCGCCGACCAGCGGCGCGTCGTAGCCGTCCTCCAGCAGCCACTGCCGGATGCCGTACTGGCCGAGCGGGGTGAGCCGGACGAGCCCGAAGCGCGCCGACTCCTCATCGTCCAGCGGCGCCTCGCCGACGAGGGCGGGCTCCTCGCCCTCCGGGCCCTCCTCCTCGTCGAACAGCTCCGGGTCGATCGGCCGGTACTCCAGCAGGCCCAGCTCGGCCAGGTCGCCCAGCATCGGGTCCAGTGCGACCATCACATCGGTGATGTCGCCCAGCAGCTCCTCGCTCGGCTCCTCGCCCTCCGGCACCACCAGCAGCGCGGCCAGCACGCCCAGCGGCACGGTCTCGTTGCCCGGATCGGCGAAGGCGGTGGTCTCGTACAGCACCTGCAACGCCTCGTCCAGCAGCTCGGCGGCGGCGTCCCGGGCCTCCTCGACCTCGCTCAGACCGTCCTCGTCCTCCTCACCGCCCTCCACGGCCTCCCCGGCCTCTCCGCCCTCGGCGGCCCGCGCGGCCTCCTCCTCCGGCAGCGAGTCGGCCTCCACGGCCAGCTCCCGGACGATCCCGGCAGCGGTCAGCCACAGCTCAAGGACGGTCTCCGGGTCACCCTCCTCGGCGGGCTCCAGATCCGGGCCCGGCACGGCGACGTGCTCACCGGCCGCCGTCGTCCCGATCTCCACCAGGTCCAGGTCGCAGGCCAGCGACCAGGCCCGCATCGCCTCGACCTCCGCCTCCTCCGGCACCTCCCCCTCGGCGGGCGCCAGGCCCAGCAGCTGCGCCGCGGGCGCCCGGTCCTCCTCCACGAGGTCGCCGAACTCGTCCACCACCCGGTGCGGGGCGGCCCAGCGGGCCAGCGCCAGCGCGTACCCGAACATCGGCACGGCCTTCGCCAGGGCGGCCAGCTCCTCCTCGGCGGGCAGCTTCACCGGCGGTACCAGGACCGCCGCGTCGTCCAGGTCCTCGTCGTCCAGCCCGTGCGCGGCGAACGCCCCGTAGAGGTCCTGAAGCTCCAGGTCGGCGGGCAGAACCGGCTCGGCCGCACTCTCTCCCGGCGAAGCCCCGGCGTTCTTCCGACGTCGTCCGGCCATCGTTGTGCGTTCTCCCTCAGCCAGCGGTCCGCCTATCAGCTCAGCGTCCCGATCCACCACCTCAGCGTATAGGCCGGGCACCCCCGATACCCGGCCTCAAGGGGCGCGCGCCGCAACCGTGCGCCCACCCTTTATCCTTCGCATTGGCACCGTGCACACCCCGCGCGGGCCACCGGGCAATGAAGCCCTTCGCCCTCCCCGCCCGACTCCGGGCAGGAGGGGCCCACTCAGCTCACCCGCTCCACCAGGGAGCCCCGCACCTCGGCCACCACCACAGCGCCTCAGGACGGGCGCGCCGGCACACCCCGCCGACCCGGTGGTGCCCTGCCACAGGAGATCCCTTACATGGCGGACCTCTCCCCCGCCGGCTCCGGCCTGCGCACCGCGCAGCTCGACGGACGCCGACTCTCGGAGGCCCTGCTTCCCCTGGAGCTCGCGCCCCGCGCCCAGCTCCAGCTCGCCGCGGTCAGCCGCTGGAACGCGCTACGCGGTGTCCGCGTCGGCCTGGTCGCCGCCGCCCTGCTGCTGATGCTGATCGGCGCCAACCTGGCGACGCCGATCTACCCGCTCCTCCAGCAGCGCCTCGGCCTCGGCCCGCTCGACACCACGATCCTCTTCACGATCTACGTGTTCGCGCTGGTCCCCGTGCTCGCCGTGGTCGGCCACTGGTCCGACCACCTCGGCCGCCGCGCCCTGATCCTGCCCGCCGTCGCCCTGGCCGCCGCCGGCGACGTCGTGTTCGCCACCTCGGGCAGCTTCTGGCAGCTCGCCGCCGGCCGGGCCGTCCAGGGCATCGCCGTCGGCCTGTCCACCGGCGCCGCCGGGGCCGCCCTCGGCGACCTGCTGCCCGACCACCCGACGCTCGCCGCCAAGCTCACTCTGGCCTGCTCCGCCGGCGGCGTCGCGCTCGGCCCGGTGGTCGGCGCCCTGCTCGCCAACGGCGCGGACCCACTGCTGACGCCCTTCCTGCTGCACGCCATCGCCCTGCTGGCGCTCTGCGTGCCGCTGGCCCTCGTCCACCCGCGGATGCCCGGCCGCAACCGCCCGCCGACCACCCCGCCCCGCATCACCACCCCGGCCCACCTGCGCCCGCGCCGGCTCGCCCTGCCCCGCACCGGCCGCCGCGAGTTCCTGCTCGCCGCCTCGGCCGGCTTCATCTCGTACGCGGTGTTCGGCGTCTACCTGGCGCTCGCCCCGGCCTTCTCCGCCAAGCTGCTGCACACCTCCTCGCACCTGACCGGCGCGATCGTGGCCGCCCTGCTGCTCGGCTCGTCCGCACTGGCCCAGCTCCTCGTCCCGCCCACCTCCGACCGCCTGGTCATCGCCCTCGGCATGGGCGGCCTCGCCGCCGGCCTCGCCCTGGTCGTCGCCGCCCAGTACACCGAGACCCCGGCGCTGCTCTTCATCGGCAGCGTCCTCGGCGGCATCTGCCAGGGCGTGGCCTTCCGCTCCCTCTTCACCACCGCCGTCGCCGCGATGAACCCGGAACGCCGAGGCTCCGAACTCAGCTCCCTGTGGATCATCGTCTACCTCGGCAGCTCCCTCCCCATCGTCGCCGTCGGCGCCCTGGTCCAGCACTACGGCCTCCTCCCCGCCGTCAGCGGCTTCGCCGCCATCGCCGCCGCCCTCTGCACGGCCCTCGCGATAGCCGTCGCCCGCAAACCCAAGCAGTCCTGACCACCCCAAAAACACCGCCGCCCGGGACGACCATTCGTCCCGGGCGGCGTTCGTACAGGGCTACTCAGCCCAAGGGGTCCATCTCGCGGTGTCGAGTTCGAACCCGAACTCCTCGGGCCACTCCACAGAAGCACCGAACTCCCACCGACCGAGCACCCGATAACTGCCCGCGCTGCTGTCCGGCTCACCGAACAGCGTGACACCCGGCTGCCGTGGGTCACGGTCCACCAGCAGGTAGTACGGAACACCGGCGCGCGCGTACCCCCGCCGTTTGGCACGACGGTCGTTGCACGCGCTGAAAGGCGCGGTGACCTCGGCCACCAGACTGACCTCGCCCGCGCGGAGATAGCGGTCCTCCCCTGACATGGCCGCCGAGTCCACCTCCGAGGCCACTACGACGAGGTCCGGAATGTAGCCGTCCCCGATCTCCGCAAGATCGAGGCCGACCGTCTGTACCGCCCGCCAGCGACAACACGGCTTCGCAAACTCGGCGCGGAACACCGCCTCTTGAATGTCCGAGATGATCACGGCATGGGCGACGCTCGGCACCGGCGCCACCACGAACTCCCCGCCGATCACCTCAACGCGAAGGACTTCAGGCAGCCGCAAGTGCTCGTCAAGCTCGCCACGGGCCCACAACGCATACGGCGATTCGGGCAAGACCCACTGCCCGGAAGCAACGACCGATGACATGCCCCCAGCCTGGCCGCCCGCCGGCAGATACACCTCTGCCACACAAACCTTTCCCCCGAAGGAGAGGCTTGCGCGGCAGCGGGTTGACGAAGGCCTGGCGGAGCCGAAGCTTGTCCGCCCGCCCATGGGAGCGGGTACCTTCCGAGTACGGCCGTGTACCCGGAAGGGGACCAGGATGACGCAGTGGACCGACTACACCACGGGCGAGCGCATCAAGCTTCTGCGCGGACCGGACATGACGCAGGAACAGCTTGCGGAGGCATCGGGCCTGTCGGTGGCGACGATCCGCAAGGCGGAACGCAACCTCGGCGGCAGCCTCCAGACGCTGCTGCGCATCTCGGCCGCGCTGCACGCCGACGTCTCGGTGGTCCTCGGCCAACAGGCCCCCCGTCGCGCGATGCACGGCGCCGACCGGGCGATGATGCGCGAGCTGTCCCGCGCCGTTCACGACACCGCCGCCGGGGTCGGCGTCGACGTGCAGCCCCCGTCCCCGGCCGAACTCGCGGCCGGGCTCACCGCCGCATGGAAGGCCTACCGCTCCGGCGACTTCGTGGGCGCCGGAGTGCGCGCCGCCCCAGTCCTCCGCGAAGCCGCCGCTGCACTGAAGGCCGCACCCGTCGACCTGGGGAGTACGGCGGCGGGCATCCTCGCGGACGCCTACCGGCTCGCCGCCTACGTGGCGAACCAGTTCGGCGCCCGAGATCTCGCGTACGCCGGGATCGGACACGCACAGCACCAGGCCGACCGCGCCGGGGACACCGTCCGCTCGGCCATGGTCGCGTCCGGCCGGTCGTGGATCTACCTCCGGGATGCCCGGCTCGACCAGGCGGAGGAGACCGCCCGCACGTCGTACGAGTCCATCGAGCCCAGGTACGGGGATCGAGATCTCGGAATGCTCGCCACCTACGGATGGCACGTGACCTTTGCGGCCGTCGTCGCCGCCCGCCGAGGAGACGTGGACGGAGCCGACGATCTGCTGTCACAGGGGCATGCGGTCGCCGCCCGGATGGGCCGGGACGTCATGGTGAACGGCACGGCGTTCGGGCCCGCGACGGTCGCCGCACAGGCGATCGGCATCTCCGTCTCGACCGGTCGGCCCGGGAGGGCGCTCAGCCTGTTCGAGTCGATCGCCGACACGAGCTCGCTCACCCCGTCGGCGCGCAACCGGATGATGCTGGACGTGGCGCTCGCACAGGCCGAGACCCGGCAGTCCGACACCGCCCTGGACACCCTGCTCGAGGTGTGCTCGGCCGCCCCTGGTTGGGCTCGCCATCAGGGGCTGCCCGGGGTGATCGCACAGAAGGCGAGCGCGGGCAGCGCGACCACGGCCAAGCTGCGCAAGCTCTCATCGATCCTCGGAACATCCGTGATCATCAACTGAGGAGTGATACGAGACGTATCACTCGGCGCCGGTACGACTTCGGGAAGTGATACACACTGTCCGTTCACTGACGGCGACAACTCCGCGACATTGAGCGTATGCTGACGTTCCATCACCAGCGCCCTGCGCTCGCCCCCGTTCCACCGGGCCCCGCCACCCTCCGGCTGCCCTACACCACGGCATCGGCCCTCACCGCCCGCCGCATGGTCCGCGCCAAGCTCACCGAGTGGAACCTGCCCCACCTGATCGACGACGCCGAGCTGATCATGTCCGAGCTGGTGGGCAACGCGGCGAAGACCGGCTGCCAGACGTCCATGATGGTCGGCATTCGGCGTGCGACCAGCGACACGGTGCGGCTACTGGTCTCGGACGGGTCAGCATCCCTGCCAGTCCTGATCGACGCCGGACCGGACGCCGAATCCGGCCGAGGGCTCGCCTTGGTCGATCAGCTCACTCACCAGCGGTGGGGCGTGACCGCGTGGCCGCGTGGCAAGCTCGTGCACGCCACCCTCGCCGCTTCCACCGGCGCCTGACGACACCCTCGAACACGACATCGCAGGCCGCGGGCGCGGCCGCCCCGATCGGCAGGCATATCTGGTCAACGGCCAGCACCCGCCGATGTGGTGCTGTCCGTCGGCTGCATGCCCCCTGCACTCCTTCCCCGGCATCGACGGCACACCGACCCGGGACGGGTCCAGGCGGCTCCGGGTGAACCCCCGCAGTCGTAGCCGTCCCTCTTCGCCGGCCTCGGCGACCCGCCGAGGCCGGAATCCCCATCCCCCGAAGGGAGATTCGCCGTGCCGCAAACCGCCGTCCCGATCTTGGAGGCCCCCCAGCCTCCCCCGCCCCCGCCGCCTCCGCCCCCGGCCCCGCCGATCCCGCAGCCGCCGTACCCGGGCCGCTAGCCCGATCCGGCCCTCGGCCGGGCGCCCTCGCGGCGCCCGGCCGAGGGCCGTCCACCGCCCCACAGATGTTGTGCACCACCCGGAGGAAATCGTGTCCATCTCCCCTGAGCACGACCCCACGCCTTCCCAACCCGTCACGATCGCGGTCAGCGGTCCCGACAACGTCGGCAAGACCAAGCAGATCGGCATCCTGACCCGCCGCCTCGGCCCCTCCGGCCACGCCACCGGGCCGCTGGACGACTACGACCCGCGCTGGGGCGCCATCAAGGCCCTGGGGATGGGCGCCTGGCGGGCGAGGCCGAGATCGTCAGCCTCCTCCACACCATCGAGACGGACGACGAGCGCCAGGACTTCTACCTCGCCACCATCGACAAGTGGAGCTTCGAGGACCGCACCGGCCCCGAGTTCACCCAGGAAGGCCGAGGCGAGTACCTCCTGGAGGAGGTCCCCCTCACCACCGAGGCGCTCGACGCGATCAGCCTCCTGCCCCAGGAGATCGCCACCGTCCTACGCGGGGCCGTCGAGCGCGGCGCCCTCCTCTCGGCCGGAACACCCTTCCCCGGTTCCGGTCACAGCGAGGCCATCACCCACTGAGGCGCAGATACACCACTGCCGCACGAATCCCCCGGAAGGAAGGAGTCGCGCGGCAGCGGGTTGACGAAAGGGCCGTCCGTCAGACGTTGAAGCCCAGGGCGCGGAGCTGGTCGCGGCCGTCGTCGGTGATCTTGTCGGGGCCCCACGGCGGCATCCAGACCCAGTTGATGCGCAGGTCCTGGACCAGGCCGTCGGTGGCGGTCTTGGCCTGGTCCTCGATGACGTCGGTCAGCGGGCAGGCCGCCGAGGTGAGCGTCATGTCGATGGTGGCCACGTCGGACTCGTCGATGTGGATGCCGTAGATCAGGCCCAGGTTGACGACGTCGATGCCCAGTTCGGGGTCGACGACGTCCATCAGGGCCTCGGTCAGGTCCTCCACGGACACGGTGCCGGCGGTGGTGCCGACGATGACGACGCCGTTCGGCTGCTCCTCCGCAGCGGAGGGGGTTTCGTCACTCATTGTTCTGTCCTCCTCTGCGGGTCAGTCGTTCACGGCGGGGTGCTGGGCGAGCGCCTGGGCGGTGGCGTCCTTCCAGGCCATCCAGCTGAGCAGGGCGCACTTGACCCGGGCGGGGTACTTGGAGACGCCGGCGAACGCGACCGCGTCCTCCAGCACCTCCTCGTCGCCCTCGCCCTGGCCCTTGCTCTGCATCAGCTCCAGGAAGGCCTCCTGGACGGTCTGCGCCTCGCCGACGGTCTTGCCCACGACCAGGTCGTTCAGCACCGAGGCGCTGGCCTGGCTGATCGAGCAGCCCTGGGACTCGTACGAGACGTCGGCGACGGTCGAGCCGTCGAGCCGCACCCGCAGGGTGATCTCGTCACCGCAGGTCGGGTTGACGTGGTGCACCTCGGCGTCGCCGTCCCGCAGCCCCTTGCCGTGGGGGTTGCGGTAGTGGTCCAGGATGATGTCCTGGTACATCGAGTCGAGCTTCATGTCCTGCCCAGTCCCGTCAGCCGAAGAAGTTCCGGACGTGGTGCAGGCCGTCGATCAGCGCGTCGACCTCGCCCGGCGTCGAGTACAGGTAGAACGACGCCCGCGTGGTCGCCGGAATTCCGTACCGCAGGCAGACGGGCCGCGCGCAGTGGTGGCCGACGCGCACGGCGATGCCCTGCTCGTCCAGCACCTGGCCCACGTCGTGCGGGTGGATGTCGCCGAGGGTGAAGGAGATCGCGGCGCCGCGGTCGACGGCCGTGCGCGGGCCGATGATCCGCAGGTCGGGGACCTCCAGCAGGCGCTCGACCGCGTACGCGGTGATCGCGTGCTCGTGCGCGGCGATCTTCTCCATGCCGATGTCCGACAGGTAGTCGATGGCCGCGCCGAGCCCGACCGCCTGGGCGATCGGCGGGGTGCCGGCCTCGAACTTGTGCGGCGCCGGGGCGTAGGTGGACGAGCCCATGGTGACGGTCTCGATCATCTCGCCGCCGCCGAGGAACGGCGGGAGGTCCTCCAGCAGCTCCTGGCGGCCCCAGAGCACGCCGATGCCGGTCGGGGCGAGCATCTTGTGACCGGTGAAGGCGACGAAGTCGGCTTCCAGCGCCTGGACGTCCAGCACCATGTGCGGGGCGGCCTGCGAGGCGTCGATGACGACCAGCGCGCCGACCGACTGGGCCTTGCGGACGATCGTCTCGACCGGGTTGACGGTGCCGAGCAGGTTGGAGACCAGGGTGAAGGAGACCACCTTGGTCTTCTCGGTGATCAGCTCGTCGATGTTGGAGAGGTCGAGCCGGCCCTCGTCGGTGAGCCCGAACCACTTCAGCTTCGCGCCGGTGCGCTGCGACAGCAGCTGCCACGGAACGATGTTGGAGTGGTGCTCCATCTCCGTGATGACGATCTCGGAGTCGGCGTCCACCCGGTACGGCTCGTCGGCCCACCCGAGCATGTTGGCAACGAGGTTGAGCGACTCGGAGGCGTTCTTGGTGAAGATCACCTCGTTGCGGCTGGGCGCGTTGACGAAGGCCGCGACCTTGTCCCGCGCGCCCTCGTAGAGCGCCGTGGCCTCTTCGGCGAGCACGTGCACGCCGCGGTGGACGTTGGCGTTGTGCCGCTCGTAGTAGGCGGTCAGGGCTTCCAGCACCTGGCGCGGCTTCTGCGAGGTGGCCGCGTTGTCCAGGTAGACGAGCGGCTTCTCCTCGTGCAGCACGCGCTGCAGGATGGGGAAGTCCTTGCGGATCGCGTCGGTGTCGAGCAGACCCGTGAACGGATGCGTCACGCGGACGCGCCCCCCTTCACATACGCCTCGTAGCCCTCGTTCTCCAGCTTGTCGGCCAGCTCGGCACCGCCGGACTCGACGATGCGGCCGCCCGCGAAGACGTGGACGTAGTCGGGCTTGATGTACCGCAGGATGCGGGTGTAGTGGGTCACCAGCAGGGTGCCGACCTCGCCGGTCGAGCGGACCCGGTTGATGCCCTCGGAGACGATCCGCAGCGCGTCGACGTCCAGGCCGGAGTCGGTCTCGTCGAGGATCGCGATCTTCGGCTTGAGGAGCTCCAGCTGGAGGATCTCGTGGCGCTTCTTCTCGCCGCCGGAGAAGCCCTCGTTGACGTTGCGCTCGGCGAAGGCCGGGTCCATCTGGAGGGCGGCCATCGCCTCCTTGACCTCCTTCACCCACAGACGCAGCTTGGGGGCCTCGCCGCGGACGGCGGTGGCGGCGGTGCGCAGGAAGTTGCTCACCGAGACGCCCGGGACCTCGACGGGGTACTGCATGGCCAGGAAGACGCCGGCCTTGGCGCGCTCGTCGACGGACATCTCCAGGACGTCCTCGCCGTCCAGCAGCACCGAGCCGCCGGTGACGGTGTACTTGGGGTGGCCGGCGAGCGAGTAGGCCAGGGTGGACTTGCCGGAGCCGTTCGGACCCATGATCGCGTGGGTCTCGCCCTGCTTCACGGTCAGGTCGACGCCCTTGAGGATCTCGCGCGGGCCGTTCTCGGCCTCGACGGAGACGTGCAGGTCGCGGATTTCAAGCGTTGCCATGGGTACTCAGGACTCCTGGTTGACGGAGACGAGCACATCGTCCCCTTCGATCTTTACGGGGTAGACAGCGACCGGCTTGGTGGCGGGCAGGCCGGAGGGCTTGCCGGTGCGCAGGTCGAAGCTGGAGCCGTGCAGCCAGCACTCGATCATGCAGTCCTCGACCTCGCCCTCGGAGAGCGAGACGTTCGCGTGCGAGCAGGTGTCGTTGATCGCGAACACCCCCTCGTCGGTGCGGACGACGGAGACCGGCACGCCGTTGAGGTCCACGCGCTTGGGCACGTCCTCCTGGAGGTCGCTCAGCGCGCAGGCACGGAGGAAGGTCATCTGGATCAGACCGCCGCTTCCAGCTCGGCCTCGATCTTCTCCATCAGCTGGTCCTGGATCTCGGCGACGCCGATCTGCTGGACGAGTTCGGCGAAGAAGCCGCGGACCACCAGGCGGCGGGCCTCGTCGGCCGGGATGCCGCGGGACCGCAGGTAGAACAGCTGCTCGTCGTCGAAGCGGCCGGTCGCGGAGGCGTGGCCAGCGCCGACGATCTCGCCGGTCTCGATCTCCAGGTTGGGGATCGAGTCGACCCGGGCGCCGTCGGTGAGCACCAGGTTGCGGTTGAGCTCGTAGGTGTCGGTGCCCTCGGCGGCGGCGCGGATCAGCACGTCGCCGACCCAGACGGCGTGGGCGTCCTGGCCCTGCAGCGCGCCCTTGTAGACCACGTTGGAGCGGCAGTGCGGGGTGTCGTGGTCGATGACCAGACGGTGCTCCAGGTGCTGGCCGGCGTCGGCGAAGTAGAGGCCGAACAGCTCGGCCTCGCCGCCGGGCGCGGCGTAGTTGACCCGCGGGTGGATCCGGACGACGTCGCCGCCGAAGGTGACGACCACGGACTTCAGCGAGGCGTCCCGGCCGACCAGCGCGGTCTGCTGGGCGACGTGGACGGCGTTGCGGTCCCAGTCCTGGACGGAGACGAAGGTGAGCTTGGCGCCGTCGCCGACGAGCAGTTCGACGTTGGCGGCCCGGGTGCCGGTACCGGTGTGGTTGATCACCACGACGGCCTCGGCGAACGGCTTGACGTCGACCACCACGTGGGCGAAGCGGGTGCCGCCCTCGCCGTGCACGTCGATCTTGACCGGCTCGGTGAGCACCGCGTCCTGGGGGACGGTGACGACGAGCGCCTGCTCGAAGGCGCTGAACGCCTGCGCGGCAACCCGGTCGACGGGCTTGCCGGCCTTGCCCAGGCGGGCGTCGTCGCGGCCGACGGTCTCGGCGGTGACGCCGTCCGGCAGGCTCAGCTCGACCTTGTCCTCGCCCTTGGCCGCCTCGGCGGCGGTGCCGTCGTGCAGGCCGCCCAGACGGTGCATCGGGGTGAACCGCCAGTCCTCCTCGCGGCCGGTGGGCACCGGGAAGTCGCCGACCTCGAACGAGGGCTTGACGGCGACCCGGGCGTCGATCGGCTGCTGGACGGTGGCGCGGCCGGTGCCGGGGCCGGCGAGCTGGGCGCCGGCGCCGGCGGTGCCGACCTCGATCGACCCGGCGGTGGTGGAGCCGGTGGTGGTGTTGACGTCAGCCATGGCTGTCGTAGTGCTCTCTTCCTCGAAAAGCTCGAAAAGTCGGTGGGCGGTCAGCGGCTGGACGTCAGCCGACCGCGCCCTCCATCTGCAGCTCGATCAGCCGGTTGAGCTCCAGCGCGTACTCCATCGGCAGCTCGCGCGCGATCGGCTCGACGAAGCCGCGGACGATCATCGCCATCGCCTCGAACTCGGTCATGCCCCGGCTCATCAGGTAGAACAGCTGGTCCTCGCTGACCTTGGAGACCGTCGCCTCGTGGCCCATGGACACGTCGTCCTCGCGGACGTCCACGTACGGGTAGGTGTCCGAGCGGGAGATGGTGTCCACCAGCAGCGCGTCGCACAGCACGTTGGACTTGGCGCCCTTGGAGCCCTCGCCGATCTCGATCAGACCGCGGTAGGAGGTCCGGCCGCCGCCGCGCGCCACCGACTTGGAGACGATGTTGGAGGAGGTGTTCGGCGCCATGTGCACCATCTTGGCGCCGGCGTCCTGGTGCTGGCCCTCGCCCGCGAAGGCGATCGACAGGGTCTCGCCCTTGGCGTGCTCGCCCATCAGGTAGACGGCCGGGTACTTCATGGTGACCTTGGAGCCGATGTTGCCGTCGACCCACTCCATGGTCGCGCCCTCGTACGCCACGGCGCGCTTGGTGACCAGGTTGTAGACGTTGTTCGACCAGTTCTGGATGGTCGTGTAGCGGCAGCGGCCGCCCTTCTTGACGATGATCTCCACGACCGCGGAGTGCAGCGAGTCGGAGGAGTAGATCGGCGCGGTGCAGCCCTCGACGTAGTGGACGTACGCGTCCTCGTCGACGATGATCAGCGTCCGCTCGAACTGGCCCATGTTCTCGGTGTTGATCCGGAAGTAGGCCTGGAGCGGGATGTCGACGTGGACGCCCTTGGGCACGTAGATGAACGAGCCGCCGGACCACACCGCCGTGTTCAGCGCGGCGAACTTGTTGTCGCCGGCCGGGATGACGGTGCCGAAGTACTCCTTGAAGACCTCCGGGTGCTCGCGCAGCGCGGTGTCGGTGTCCAGGAACAGGACGCCCTGCTCCTCCAGGTCCTCACGGATCTGGTGGTAGACGACCTCGGACTCGTACTGGGCGGCGACACCGGCGACGAGGCGCTGCTTCTCGGCCTCCGGGATGCCCAGCCTGTCGTAGGTGGCCTTGATGTCCGCGGGCAGGTCCTCCCAGGACTCGGCCTGCTTCTCGGTGGAGCGGACGAAGTACTTGATGTTGTCGAAGTCGATGCCGGAGAGGTCGGAGCCCCAGGTCGGCATGGGCTTCTTGCCGAACAGCTTCAGGCCCTTGAGACGCAGGTTCAGCATCCACTCGGACTCGTTCTTCTTCGCGGAGATGTCGCGGACGACCTCCTCGCTGAGCCCGCGCTTGGCCGCGGCACCGGCGGTGTCCGGGTCGGCCCAGCCGTACTCGTAGGTGCCCAGGCCCTCGAGCTCGGGGTGCGAAACGGTGTCAGTCATGCGAGCTTCCTAACGCGCGGACGCTGAATCTTCGGTGGACGTACCGGCAGTCGGCACTGCATCGGAGCCGCGGCCCGCGGAACGCCGGGCAGGCGACGATGCGGCACCGGGTGCCGGCACATAGGTGGTGCAGACCCCGTCGCCGTGGGCGATGGTGGCCAGCCGTTGCACATGGGTGCCCAGCAGCTGCGAGAAGACCTCGGTCTCCGCCTCGCAGAGCTGCGGGAACTGCTCGGCGATGTGCGCGACCGGGCAGTGGTGCTGGCAGAGCTGGGCGCCCGCCGGGGCCTTCGCCACGGCCGGCGGGACCCGCCGCACCGTGGCAGCGTACCCGTCCGCGCTCAGCGCCTGGGCGAGCGCCTCGGTGCGCTCCCCCGCCTCGGCCAGCCGCAGGAACTCCAGGTACTTCTCGCCCTGCTTGCCGAACCGGGCCCGGGCGAAGGCGGCGACCGCCTCCTCGCCGGCCTTGCCGCCGCCGACCGAGTCGGAGATCCAGCGCAGCGCGTCGGCGGCGAGCTGGTCGTACGCCTGGTAGAAGGCGTCCCGGCCGCCGTCGGTGAGGGCGAAGACCTTGGCCGGACGGCCCCGGCCACGGCTGCCGTAGACCCGCTGCTCGCGGGACTCGACCAGGCCGGCGGCGGCCAGTCCGTCCAGGTGGCGGCGGACGGCGGCGGCGGTGAGGCCGAGCCGGCTCGCCAGGTCGGCGGCGGAGGAGGGGCCGTGGTCGAGGATCGACCGGGCGACCCGGTCCCGGGTGGCGCGGTGGCCCTCCAGCAGCACCTCGGCCGCCGTCACGGGCACGTCGCACCCGGGGGCCGACTCGGCCTCCTGGGGCGTGGCGTGCTCGCGCATGTTTTTCACAACACCAGTGTTGCGTAATTCCTTCCGACAGGACAAGCCGTGATGCAGGCCTCACTCGTGTCATCTGTCACGCAGGTAAGCCTTACCTGACCTGCGAAAACGATCATCGAGGGTGCCGTCCGGGCCCGGCGTCGGGGCCTCTTACACTCGCCGGTATGCACTCCGAACCCGCGGTGAAGATCGCCGGGCTGGTCAAGCACTACGGCGACAAGCCCGCGGTGGACGGCCTCGACCTCACCATCGCACGCGGCGCGATCACCGCCGTCCTCGGCCCCAACGGCGCCGGCAAGACCACCACCATCGAGACCTGCGAGGGCTACCGCCGCCCCGACGCCGGCACCGTCCGCGTCCTCGGCCTCGACCCGGTCGCCCAGAACGCCGCGCTGCGCCCCCGGATCGGCGTCATGCTCCAGTCGGGCGGCGTGTACGCGGGCGCGCGCGCCGTCGAGATGCTGCGCCACACCGCCGCGCTGCACGCCCACCCGCTGGACGTCGACGCACTGGTCGAGCGGCTCGGCCTCGGCTCCTGCGGCCGCACCGCCTACCGGCGCCTGTCCGGCGGCCAGCAGCAGCGGCTCGCCCTGGCCATGGCCGTGGTCGGCCGCCCCGAGCTGGTCTTCCTGGACGAGCCCACCGCCGGCCTCGACCCGCAGGCCCGGCGCGCCACCTGGGAGCTGGTCCGCGACCTGCGCCGGGACGGCGTCACCGTGGTCGTCACCACCCACCACATGGACGAGGCCGAACAGCTCGCCGACCAGGTCGCCGTCATCGACCGCGGCCGGGTGATCGCCACCGGAAGCCCCGAGGAGCTGTGCCGCGGCGGCGCCGAGAACGCCCTGCGCTTCGACGGCCCGCCCGGGCTCGACCTCGGCCCGCTGCTCAAGGAACTGCCCGAGGGCGCCGCCGCCACCGAGACCACCCCCGGCAGCTACCGCGTCGAGGCGCCCGTCGACCCACAGCTGGTGGCCACCGTCACCGGCTGGTGCGCGGCCTCCGGAGTCCTGCCCGAACGGCTGTCCGTCCAGCGCCGAAGCCTCGAAGACGTCTTCCTCGACCTGACCGGACGGGACCTGCGCTCGTGAGTACCACCACCGACTACTCCCCCAAGCCCGGCGCGGCCCCGGTCGGCCGGATGCTGCTCGCCCAGACCGCCTTCGAGACCAGGATGCTGCTGCGCAACGGCGAGCAGCTGCTGCTCACCGTGGTCATCCCGACCGTGCTGCTGGTGCTGTTCTCGGCCGTGGACATCGTCGCGGTGGACGGCCCCGGCAAGCGGGTCGACTTCCTGGCCCCCGGCCTGCTCGCGCTGGCCGTGATGTCCACCGCCTTCACCGGGCAGGCCATCGCCACCGGCTTCGAGCGCCGCTACGGCGTGCTGAAGCGGCTCGGCGCCAGCCCGCTCCCGCGCTGGGCACTGCTGACCGCCAAGACCGGCTGCGTCCTGGTCACCGAGGCGCTGCAAGTCGCGCTGCTGTCGGTGATCGCGCTGGCGCTCGGCTGGTCCCCGCAGGGCAACCCGCTGACGGTCGTCGCGCTACTGGTGCTCGGCACCGCGGCCTTCTCCGGCCTCGGCCTGCTGATGGCCGGCACGCTCAAGGCGGAGGCCACACTGGCCGCCGCCAACCTGGTGTTCATCCTGCTGCTGCTGGCCGGCGGGGTGATCGTGCCGCTGAGCAAGTTCCCCTCGGCCGTGCAGTCGGTGCTGGAGCTGCTGCCGATCTCCGCGCTCTCGGACGGCCTGCGGTCGGTCCTCCAGCACGGCGCCGGGGTGCCCTGGTCCGACCTCGGCATCCTGGCCGGCTGGGCCGTCCTCGGGCTGGCCGCCGCGGCCCGCTTCTTCCGCTGGGAGTAACCCTCGGCCCCACACGTGAACCGCTCCGTGCATGAGGCCGCACCGCAGGTGAGGCCGCCCCACACGGGAACCGCCCCCCGGCCGCTTCGGCCGGGGGGCGGTCTCACGTCACCGACGGAACGTCAGCTCTGGCTGCCGCGACGCTTGCGGGCCAGCAGGACGAGCGCGCCGCCGACCAGCAGCACGCCGCCGCCGGCCGCCGCGATCATCGGGGTGGCGTCGTTGCTACCGGTCTGGGCGAGCGCCGGGCCACTGGTGGTGGGCGTCGGGACCGGGGTCGCAGTCGGGGTCGGGGTCGCGGTCTTGCTCGCGGTGGGCGAGGCCGACGGGGTCGGGGTCTTGGTGGGCGTCGGCGTGGGAGTCGGCGTCGGAGTCGTGGTCTGCGACGGCGTCGGGGTGGGTGTCGGGGTCGGGGTCTTGGTGGGCGTGGGGGTGGGAGTCGGCGTCGGAGTCGGCGTGTGGCACGGCTCGATCGTCTTGGACTCGTTGATGTTCCAGCCCTTTTCGTTCGGGGTCTCCGTCGTGTTCACCACGAGGTTCGCCTTGACGGGGGCCGTGTGGTCCTTCACCGGGAAGGTGCCGTGGAACTCCGCGGGGAAGGCCTTGGCGTCCAGGACCTTCTCGCCGTCGATGGTGAGGCTGACGGTGTTCTTCACGTCGGGCTTGGGGCTGTAGTTGATCAGATCGATCACGATCTTGTCGCAGGTCACCGACCAACTCGGCACGTGCGCCGAGGCGTTGGTTGCCAGCGCCAGAGGCAGGAGAATTCCGGCCGCCGCCGTCCCGGCGAGTGCCGCCGCGCCGATCCGCATGTGCCGCTGCTGTCGCGCCATTTACGCTGTTCCCCTCAGAACGGTCTTGCGCAGCAGGCGTGTTGAAGGTTTCGCGGTGGCCCGCTACGACTGTCCGGGGGACTCTACCGGCACTCCCGCACCTCTCCACACCCCGCCGTACGACCGAATTTCGTCTGTTGGTCCGTCGTCTGATGTGTATGACCAGCCCATCACAGCTGCCACCTCGCGGAACGCGGATTCGGCAAACTTGAATGAACTTCGTCACCTGACTGAAATACGTGCGCCCCCGGTGATCAGGTTCAATCACCGAGGGCGCAGCACCGGTCGACCGGCGAAATGATCAGGCCTTCTTGGCCGCCCGACGCCGGGTGACGACCACGATCGCGCCACCGGCCGCGAGCACCACCGCGCCGCCGATCGCCAGCGGCACGACGGGCCCGGAGCCGGTGTGCGCGAGGTTGCCGCCCGCGTTCGCCTGGGCGGACGGGCTCGCCGAGGCCGAGGCCGAGGCGGCCGGCACACCCGCCGAGGCGGTGGCCGACGGGCTGGCCGAGGCACCCGCGCTCGGCTTGCCGCTCACCGGGGCGGAGGGCGTGGCCGAGGGGCTCGCCGAGGTCCCGGGGGTGGCCGAGGCGCCGGGCGTCCCGGGCGTGGTGGAGGCCGACGGCGTCCCGCTCGGCACCACCGGCGGCACGGTGGGCACGGTGGGCGTGGTGGACGGCGTCGGGACGACGACACCGGGCAGGCAGCCGGCGAACGGGTAGTGGTGCGTCTCCGCGCCGCCCTTGCCGGTCAGCGAAGCCGCGATGACCGAACCGTTGACCGGGCCGCCGCTGCCGAGGTCGAAGGCGGCGTTGGGCGCCAGCACGGTGCCGGCCCAGGCGGCCTTGCTGCTCTTGACCACCTTGGTCGCGGTGGGGAAGTTCCACAGCAGCTTGGCGCGGATCGCCCCGCCGGCCGCGCTCTGCAGCTTGTCGTCCAGGACGAAGGACGCCTTGGCCTCGTCCCACAGGTGGAAGCCGGTGGTCCCGGCGGCCGCCATGTCGTACGAGCCGCCGGTCACGGTGACCACGGTGACGGAGCCGGCCGGCACCTTGAGGAAGACGTCCTTCGCGCCCTGGAGCTTCGCGGCGTCGACGGTGAAGCTGTTGTACTTCGCGTCGCCGCCGGTGAACGTGAGCTTGGCGCCGTCGGCCTGGACGGTGGCGCCGGCGGTCTGCGGCGCGGCGGCCAGCGCGGTGGAGGCGGCGCGCAGCTTGGCGAACTCGGCCTTGAAGTCGATCGGGGAGGCGCCCTGGGCGATGGCGCCCTGGTGGGCCTGGACGACGGCGCCGTCGGCCTTGGAGCCGTAGACGCCGTTGCCCTTCATCACCTGGGTGTTGTGGCCGGTGATGCGGCCGGCGACCACCAGCGCGTTCTTGCCGGGCAGGGCGTCGACCTCGGCGGGGGTCAGCTCCTGGCCGACCGAGAAGCCGCCGGTGAAGTCGGCGTTGCCGCCCACCGCGACGGCGCCCTCGGCGTCGGGGGTGTGGGTGTCGTCGCCCTCGATGAACTCGCCGTAGAGGTTGGCGACCCCGAGGCTGCGGCACTCCTGGCCGGGGTCGGCGGCGTGGGCGGCGGCGGGGGCGATCAGGCCGGCCAGTGCGAGCGAGCCGCCGACTGCGAGCGCGGCGGCGGACGTGGGTATGCGCATGTGCAGGTCTCCGCTTGTGCGGGAGGAGTGGGAGAGGTCCGAAAAAAGGTATGGACCAATCCGCACTCTTTCGGCCTCACAGGTGATTGGTCAAGACCAATGACCGCCTTGACCGAAGAGTCCGTTTTGCACCCACCCGACCCCGGGTAACCCCCGCGCCCGGGTCACGCTCGCGCCCCGCCCCAAGATCCCCTGTAAGGCCGCCTACGATTGACCCCGTGCCTAATCCCTTCTCCCTGCTCGCCGACCGCTGGCAGCCGTCCGCCGTGATGGTCCGGCGCGCCGCGTTCGCCGCGCTGGTGATGAGCGTGGTGATCGTCGTCACCGGCGGCGCCGTCCGCCTCACCGCCTCCGGCCTCGGCTGTACGACGTGGCCCCGCTGCACCGCCGACAGCCTGACCCCGACCGCCGAGATGGGCTTCCACGGCGTCGTCGAGTTCACCAACCGGATGCTCACCTACGTACTGAGCGCCGCCGTCGGCTGGGCCATCCTGGCCGCCCGCTGCCACCGCCCCTGGCGGCACAGCATGACCAAGCTCGGCTGGGCGCAGTTCTGGCTCGTGATGAGCAACGCCGTGCTCGGCGGCATCACCGTGCTGACCGGCCTGAACCCCTACACCGTCGCGCTGCACATGATCGCCGCGATGGCGCTGGTCTGGGTCGCGCTCCTGATGTGGGAGCGCTCCAAGGAGGGCGACGGCACCCCCGAGCTCGCCGTGGCCCGCCCGATCCACCAGCTCTCCTACGTGCTGGTCCTGGTCATCGGCCTGCTGGTCGCAGCCGGCACCCTGGTCACCGGCGCCGGCCACCACCCGGGCACGCCGAAGGACAACAAGATCGTCCCCCGGATCCCGATCGACTACGACAGGCTGGCCCAGTTCCACGCCGACCTCGCGTTCGTGTCGGTCGGCCTGACCATCGCGATGATCTTCGTCCTCGCCGCCATCAAGGCCCCGCCGGCGGCGAAGGCCCGCACCAAGGAACTGCTGGCGGTCCTGCTCCTCCAGGGCGTCCTCGGCTTCATCCAGTACTTCACCGACGCCCCCGAGCTGATGGTCGGCCTCCACATGCTCGGCGCCACCCTCACCTGGATCGCCGCCCTCCGCATCCCCCTCGCCCTGCGCACCCGCGAGGCCCAGGACATCGCCGACCAGCTCCCCACCCAGACCCCCCAGCCCGCCGCAGTCTGAACAAGCACCGAAGGCCCCCATCCGAGCCGGTGATTTCTAGGGGTCGTTGCAACACGTGGTCGGTTGTCTAGGCTGCGAGCAGTTTATGCAGGCGCTCGGCTGGGGTTTCCCAGCCGAGCGTTTTGCGTGGGCGGCCGTTGAGTTCGGCTGCGACGGCTGCCAGGTGCTCCGCGCCGTGGGCGGCCAGGTCGGTGCCCTTGGGGAAGTACTGCCGCAGCAGGCCGTTCGTGTTCTCGTTGGAGCCGCGCTGCCAGGGGCTGGCGGGGTCGCAGAAGTAGACCGGGGCGCCGGTTGCGACGGTGAACGAGCCGTGAGCGGCCATTTCGGCGCCTTGATCCCAGGTCAGTGAGCACACCAGGTGGCCGGGCAGCGTCTGGACAGTGGCCACGAGGGCGTCGCGCACGTGTTCGGAGGTGCGGCCGCCCGGCAGGTGCAGGAGCATGACGTAGCGGGTGGCGCGTTCGACCAGGGTGCCGATGGCGGAGGCGCCGTCCTTGCCAATGATCAGGTCGCCCTCCTAGTGGCCGGGAACGGCGCGGTCCGCGGCTTCGGCCGGGCGTTCGCTGATCATGACCATCGGAGTGGAGAAGCGGGGCTGGCAGACGTTGGCCTGCCGGTGGGGCTTGCGGCGGGCGCGGCCGCTGCGCAGGGCGCCGGCCAGCTCTCGGCGGAGCTCGCCGCGGCCCTGGACGTAGAGGGCCTGGTAGACCGTTTCGTGGACCACGTGCATCTCCGGCCGCTCGGGAAAGGTGTCCCGCAGAGCCTGGCAGATCTGCTCCGGACTCCACTTCTTCTCCAAGTGGTGCTGGATGAAGTCCCGCAGCTCGGGGTTCTGCCCGATCTTTCCGTACTTCGGGCGGGGCCGGCGGGCATCGGCGCGGGCCTGGGCGGCATGCGGCCGGTAGGCGATGCGATGCTCGTCCCCGCGTAGCGGCGTGCCGTTGCGGCGGACCTCGCGGCTCACCGTCGAGGGGCTGCGGCCGAGTTCGGCGGCGATCGTGCGGATGGACACCTTCTCCCGCAGGCGGTCGGCGATGTATATCCGATCCGCCTCCCGCAGGTAGCGGGACGGGCCCAGCGCCGGCAAGGGAGCAAGGACCGGTGGCCTGGCCTTGTCCTTGCCCGATGCGTTCCGTCCGTTCCGCCACCGCTTGCCCGTCCGGCAGCTGATCCCGACGCGCCTGCATGCTTCTCGGCTGCTCAGCCCCTGGCCCATGAGCCGGAAGTATTCCTCCCGCTCACGGGCCAGGGGCTTCGGCCCCTGAGCCACCATCCGGTTCTTCCGGATCTCGAACATCGCACCCCTTGGAATGGGGTGTTGCAACGATCCCTAGAACCCAAGGTCGCCGGAGGGGGCCTTCGACGTCACGATCAAAGGTGGCTAGCGCACCACGGGGAACTCCCCGGAGCGCCAGTCGGCCAGCCGCTTGCGGATGTTCGACACCATCGGCAGCCCATCCGTCTCAGCCGGGGCGAACCACGCCACCTCGTGGGATTCGTCGGACACCCGCAACTCCCCACCGAGCGGGCGCCCGAGGAGGCAGATGGAGAACTCCTGGCGGACCTCACCGTCGTCGTAGGCGAAGACGTGGCCGGGGTCGGTGTAGGTGCCGACGATCCCGGTGATCTCGATGTCGATGCCGGTCTCCTCACAGGTCTCGCGGATGCCACAACCGGCGAGCGACTCCCCGATGTCCATCCTGCCGCCGGGCAGCGCCCACATCCCGTTGTCGGTGCGCCGCTGGAGCAGGACGCGGCCCGCATCGTCGACCACGACCACGGACGCGGCCGGGACCAGCGAGTTCGCCTCGGGCGCGTCGGGGTCGTCCTCGTAGTCACGCCTGGGCACGATCCGCCACCTCCGCTGCCGGGGTCGTCCATACGTCCCGCCCCTTCGCCCACAAGTCCTCGACGTGGCCCACGAAACGATCGAACACGCCGTCGTCCTGGGCTCGCCTGAGGTGCATCATTGGAGCGTCATGGCCGATCCTACCCGGCAACAGCGGCGTGACGATCATGTCGTCGTCGAAGCGGAAGGCGCTGAGTGAGACGTGTGCGGTCTCGTATCGTGCCTCGATCGACGCGTCCCGCAGCTTGGCCAGCTCGGACAGGGTGACCTCGATCCGGGTAGAAAGGCTCAGCGGAACGTCCTCCTCCAGCTCCCGCTGACGGGTGACTGGATGTCCGGGCTCACCAAGGATGAAGCGGACCTGGACGCCGGCCGCCGCCTTCTGCCGCAACAGGCTGCCGAAGTTCGCGTGCTCTAGCCACAGGAAGTAGTTGGTGTACCCGGCGAACGTCAGCTCCCGGGTTGCCCCTCTTATCAACTGACGCCACAGCGAGGCAGGCGCCGCCGACCGGTACGGGTACATCTGCACCAGCTCCCGATCCGGCCCTGACTTCACCAGTTGCCGCACGGATGGCCAGAGCACGCTTTCCTCCTCGCCGAGGGCCTGACTGGCCGCTGAGCGGTGTCTCGCATGGGGCTCGCGCGAGGGGTTCGCGAGCCACCGGTCGACGGTCTTGGGATCGACCCCGCACACACGCGCGAGCCTGGACGAAGTCATATTGGCACGGGCCATTGCGTCACGGAGGGGGCTGTTCACCGACCGACCTTCCACGTTAGGGACGTTTCAAGATCTACCAGCCAGACGTCCCAAACGTCCCGAAAACGCGGTATGACGTCCCGTCAGATTGCCCAACGATTCGAGCGTGCCAGATGCGGCGGCCTTTCAGCTGCCTCCTCTCCCCCTTCGAGGACCCCATGCTCACTGCCCACCGTCCCCGTACGTTCGCCGCGCGACTCGACTCCCACACCGAATCGACCTACCTCGCAAGGCACTTGCTCCGGGCCTATCTCTCGGCCTTGCCCTCCGGGGGCCGCTACCGCGACGTCGCCGAACTCCTCCTCGGCGAACTCTTCGCCAACGCCGTCCAGCACTCCGACGCCCCCACCGACCGCCTCATCGAGATCCGCTTCGCCCTCACCCGCGACCGCCTCCGGCTCGAAGTCCACGACGCGGGCACCGGCCGCCCCTCGCTCCGCCCCCCGACCACCACCGACGAGCACGGGCGCGGCCTGTTCCTCGTCAACGAGCTGTCCGAGCGCTGGGGTTGCTGCCCCCGGGCCGGCGGCATCGGCAAGTTCGCCTGGGCCCTCATCGCCCCCTCCCCCACCCTCCTCGCCGCCTGAAAGCCCACCCCGATGCTGCCTCCGCTCCCCACCTTCGCCCGGCACGCCCTCGACCGCGGCCACACCCCCGCCGAGACCTACGCGATCCTCGCCCGCCGCACCGCCGAACCGCTCCCCGCCGCGCGCGCCGTCTGCCTCGCCCTCGCCATCCCCCTCGCCGAGGTCACCATCCGCCTCAACGACTGCTACGACGCCCTCCTCGCCGACTCCCGCCCCGGCACCGAGGCCGACACCGGCGAACTCCTCGAAGCCCTCGGCGTCTTCGACATCCCCAAGACCCTCACCCCCACCGAACTCGCCGTCGTCGACCACTTCCTCACCGCCATCGACGCCCTCGGCGGCATCCGCGCCGGCCACCAGCACGGCCTCGCCCGCTGGTTCACCACCGGCAACCTCACCGCCGCCTACCTATCCCTCGCCGCCGCACGCCCCCGCCCCACCACCGGCGACCCCACCACCTACTGGACCACCCTCATCGAGGCCGGCGAACTCCTCACCACCGCCCCCACCCCCGACCCCCGCATCACACCCGCCCTTACCCACTGCCGCACCCAAGCCGCCACCCACACCGACGCCACCCGCTGAAGCCCGGGAGTCGACACACCCGACTTCCTGCGCCGGCCGAGCGGGGCCCACCCCATCCCCAGAGAACCCGCAATCGCCGGAGGCCAATTACGTCCCCCGGCGGCGCGGCCAGGCTCACCCAGCGACTCGGCAGGCCTGCCGAGTCGCTGGGTGACCTCAACCATCACACCCGAGGAGGAACAGTCCAGATGACCACCGCACCGTGGGGCACCACCCGCATGGGGCCGTACCCCGAGTCCAGCCCCATCCCCGCCCTCACTCCCGTGATCGACCCCGAAACGCAGGTCGCCGTGTTCGTGGACGAGCACGGCCGCACGGTCGAGATGGGTGCGCACGGCACCAGCACCGAGACCAGCACGCCCACGAACACGGGCGCCGGCGACGGCCAGAGCGGGCAGCAGAACGCGCCCACCGACATGGACAGCATGTCCGCGAACGACCAAGACCAGGGGACGGGCTGACATGACACCGGATCGGCACCGGGCCGCCGTCCTGGTCCTGACCAACGCCTACGACGTGACAGCCGACGTAGTGCTCCACATCCTGGCCGAACGCAGGGTCCCGGTCGTACGGGTAGACCCCGGTGCCGATCTGCTCGGAGATGCCCCGCTGACCGCCCACTACCGCACGGGCGCGCAGCGGGGCGTTCTCCGCACGCCGAGCCGGGAGCTCGACCTCATCCGGGTGCGATCGGTCTGGGTCCGCCGCCCCTCTCCCTACGAGGCATCCCCGGGGCTCGACGAGCACGCCGCGAAGTTCGCCAGCTCACAGGCGTTCTGGGGCGTCGGCGGCATCCTGGCATCGCTCCCCGGAGCCCATTACGTGAATCACCCGTGGCGCATCCGCGATGCGGAGTACAAGCCCGCCCAGCTCGCCGTGGCGAGCCGGGCGGGGTTCCTGGTTCCGGACACGGTCATCACCACCGATCCCGCCGAAGCGCGCCGGTTCTGCATCGACCATCCCGGTGGAGCCGTCTACAAACCGCTGTGGGACAGCCACTTCCGCGCGGAGGACGGCACCGCACAGACGGTATGGGTACGGGAGGTCGACCCCTCCGACATCACCGACGCCGTGTCCGTCTGCCCGCACATGTTCCAGGCCAAGGTGGACAAGGCGTTCGACGCACGGGTCACCGCCGTTGGCGACAGACTGTTCGCGGTCCGGATCGACAGCCCGGATCTCGACTGGCGCCACCGACAGGCCCTGATGACATGCGCATCGATCGAAGTGCCCGAGCCGGTCGCTCGCGCGATCACCGGCTACCTCGCCGAACTCCGCCTGACCTTCGGCGCGTTCGACTTCGCCGTGACCGCCCGCGGCGACTGGAGTTTCCTGGAATGCAACCCCAACGGCCAATGGGCGTGGCAGCCCCCGGACAGCACAGCCGCGATCGCCCGCGCCATTGCCGACCAGTTGGAGAGAGGTCCCGACGCATGAACACATCGGCTCAGCTCCGTGCAGCCCTGGTGGACAGCCTGACCGGGGAGGACAGGATCACCGACCCGGCCTGGGAGAACGCCGCCCAAACCGTCCCCCGGGAACTGTTCGTGGGGTCGTTCTTCGTGCCGGTCCCAGGAAGCAACCCGACCGCCTACCGAGCCACCCACCGGCACGAACCCGGGTGGCTGGAGCACGTCTACAGCAACGAAACGCTGGTCACCCAGCTCGACGGGCGAACCCTCCCCGCCGACGTCCCCGACGGGACCGCGACCGGCACGCCGTCCTCCTCGTCCACCCTGCCGTCCCTCGTCCTGCGCATGTGGTACCAGCTCGGCGTCGAGCCCGGCCACCGGGTGCTGGAGATCGGCACCGGTACCGGCTACTCGACCGCCCTCGGTGCCCACCGCCTCGGGGACGCCAACATCACCAGCGTCGAGTACGACCCGACGGTGGGCGCAGCCGCGGCGGCAGCCATCGCAGCAGCTGGTTACGCGCCCCGGCTGGTCATCGGCGACGGGCTGCTCGGCGATCCGGACGGCAGCAGCTACGACCGCCTGATCGCCACCTGCGCGGTCCGCTACGTCCCGCCCGCGTGGCTGCACCAGATGAAGCCCGGCGGCCGGATCCTGGTCACGCTGTCCGGCTGGTCCTTCGGCTTCGGCCTCGCCCTACTGACCGTGACCGGCCCCGGCGAAGCCACCGGCCGCTTCCTCCCCGGCTACACCAGTTTCATGATCGCCCGCCCCCACGACCGCCCGCCCCGCCAGAGCCTCTCCCTACTCCCCGGGGACGAACGCCCGACCCGAATCGACCCCGAGACCGTCAGCACGTGGACGGGCAGCTGGGTCGCACAACTCGCAGCACCCTCCGCCGAACGGATGGGAGCAGGCGGGCACCAGATCCTCTCCGACGTGGCCACCGGCTCCCAGGCCCGAACCGCACCCGACCCGAACGGCGGCTGGACCGTGATCCAGCGCGGCCCGCTCCGCCTCTGGGACCGGGTGGAAAGCGCCGTCGAAGCCTGGCAGCGGGCCGGCGAGCCGCACCAGGAGGGCTTCGGGATCACCGTCTCGGGCTCGGGCCAACGCGTCTGGATCGGCCGCGAGGACGGCCCGGGCTGGAACCTCCCCATCTGACGACAACGGCCCGGCTCCCCCGCACGGGGAGCCGGGCCGTCACCACACTCGAAGACTCAGCCGCCGAGCTGGATGCCGGCCATCCGCTTCCACTCGTACGGGCCGGTCTTCACCTTGAGGGCCAGCTCGCCCTCGAAGTCGTCGTGCAGGGTCAGCCCGGCCAGTTCGGCGGCACGGCGGCCGACGGCGTAGCTCGGGGCCACCTGGTCGCCCCAGGCGCCGTCCGCACCGACCACCACGATCCGGGTGGCCACGGCGCCGACGTACTCGACGACCGCGTCGGCGCCGCCCCCGTGCTGGCGGGCGAAGCTGCTGAGGTGCTTGGCGATGCGCTTGGCGCGGCGCTCGGTACGGGCGTCCGGCGCGGCGGCGGTGGCGGTCTCTGCGCTGCTCATGCCCGCATGCTACCCACCGGTAGTCGAGCTGGCGACGGGAGCGCCCTGTGCACCGGGCCACATACTGGGGGCGTGACCTTCTCCGGCTGGCCGGCCGAGGCGCTCGACTTCTACGAGCACCTCGAAGCCGACAATTCCAAGACCTTCTGGCAGGCCCACAAGGAGCAGTACGACGACCTCGTACGGACCCCGATGGAGCTGCTGCTCGCCGAGCTGGAGCCGGAGTTCGGGCCCGGGAAGATCTTTCGCCCCAACCGCGACGTCCGGTTCAGCGCCGACAAGTCTCCGTACAAGACACACATCGGCGCCCACCTGGAGACCGGCGGCTACGTCCAGCTCTCCGCCGACGGCCTGGCCTGCGGCAACGGGATGTACCAGCTCGCCCCCGACCAGTTGGACCGCTACCGCGCCGCCGTCGCCGAGGACGTCAGCGGTGCCGAACTGGAGCGGGTGATTGCCGCGGTGGAGCAGGACGGCCCCCGGGTGCACGGCCGGGACTCCCTCAAGACCGCTCCGCGCGGCTTCCCCAAGGACCACCCGAGGATCGAGCTGCTGCGCCACAAGGGCCTGGTCGCCTGGCAGGAGTGGGCGCCCGCGCAGTGGCTCGGCACCCGCGGCGCCCGCACCCGGATCGCCGCCTTCCTGCGCGCCTCCCAGCCGCTCCGGGACTGGCTGGACGACCACGTCGGCCCGTCCGAGCTGCCGGCGCGGTGAGAACGCGAAGAGAACGCGAAGAGCCCCGGTCCACCGGACCGGGGCTCTTCGACGTCGGACAGGCCTTACTTGACGAACGGGTCGATCGCGCACACCACGAACAGCAGCGACAGGTAGGTGATCGACCAGTGGAACAGCCGCATCTCCTTCAGCTTCACGCCCACCACCCCGGCCTTGGCCCGGCCGTACAGCGCGTGCGCCTCGCGCAGCCAGAACCCGCCGAGCAGCACCGCGGTGACGGGGTACAGCCAGCTCATGTGCCCCAGCGGCCACACCGCCAGCGAGGTCGCCACCATCACCCAGGAGTAGGCGACGACCTGCTTGCCGACGGCGACGTTGCCCTTGACCACCGGCAGCATCGGCACGCCGGCCCGCTCGTAGTCCTCGCGCACCTTCATCGAGAGCACCCAGGTGTGCGGCGGCGTCCAGAAGAACACCACCAGGAACAGCGCGACCGCCGCCCAGGACAGCGAGTTGGTGACGGAGGACCAGCCGATCAGTACCGGCATGCAGCCGGCGATGCCGCCCCAGACGATGTTCTGCGAGGTGCGCCGCTTGAGCCCCAGCGTGTAGACGAACACGTAGAACAGCAGCGCGCCGAGCGCCAGTCCGGAGGAGAGCCAGTTGACGCCGAAGCCCAGCAGCAGGGTCGAGACGATCGCGAGGACGATGCCGAACACCAGCGCCTCGCGCGGCGACACCATCCCGGTGACGATCGGCCGGCGCTCGGTGCGGGTCATCACCGCGTCGATGTCGCGGTCGATGTACATGTTGAGGGCGTTGGCGCCGCCCGCCGAGAGGTAGCCGCCGACCACGACCTTCAGCACCAGCAGCATGTTCGGGACGCCCTGTTGGGCGAGGAACATCACCGGCACCGTGCTCATCAGCAGCAGTTCGATGATCCGTGGCTTGGTCAGTGCGACGAAGGCGCCGACACGGGCCCCGATGGGCCGGTGCGCAGGAGTCGCCCCGGTGACCCCGGCGGGACGGGTTTCGACGGCGGTCACTAACACCCCAACTGAAGATGAATCCTCGCAGGCGTCCACAGGAACGAAGGGTCCCAAATCGTCCGCTCTGCGCGTACCACGCCACCTTAGACGCTCCATATATCCCATCCGGCTCCGGGGTCCCCCGGCGAGGCCGATGGCACACCCCCGGGTGAACCGACTGGGTGAAGCCACGAAGCCGTTCCGGCGCGCCGCCGCAACCCGTCCTGACCACCGGGGCGGCAGGGTGCCGTAAAACAGGAGAGTCTGGGACAAAATCAGGCAGGCTGCCCTGGTGGGAATCACCATACGGATTTCCTGGTTGTCCCAGCACGGAGGGTGAGCCCCGGGCCGGACGGTAGGCTCGCACGCAGAAGCGGGATCTACCCTCCGTGACCGGCACCACCCAGCGTCGAGACCACAGCGCCGTGGCCGACCCGGTCCCCTTTCACGGGGTCACTCTTCACAACGGAAGGAGCCCTGAGACAGGGTGAGCACGACGCCGACGAACGCATTCGAGTGGTCCGAACTGGATGAGCGCACGGTTGACACAGCGCGGGTCCTGGCCATGGACGCCGTCCAGAAGGTCGGCAACGGACACCCCGGGACGGCCATGTCGCTGGCCCCCGCGGCGTACCTGATCTTCCAGCGTTTCCTGCGCCACGACCCGACCGACCCCTCGTGGGTCGGCCGCGACCGGTTCGTGCTGTCCCCCGGGCACACGAGCCTGACCCTCTACACCCAGCTGTACCTGTCGGGCTACGGCCTGGAGCTGGACGACCTCAAGGCCTTCCGCGTCGCGGGCAGCCGCACCCCGGGCCACCCGGAGCACGGCCACACCGCGGGCGTGGAGACCACCACCGGCCCGCTCGGCCAGGGCATCGCCAACGCGGTGGGCATGGCGATGGCCGCCCGCTACGAGCGCGGCCTGTTCGACCCGGACGCCGCCGCCGGCGAGTCCCCCTTCGACCACACCATCTGGGCCATCGTCTCGGACGGCGACCTGGAGGAGGGCATCTCCGCCGAGGCCTCCTCGCTGGCCGGCCACCAGAAGCTGGGCAACCTGGTCGCCCTGTACGACGACAACCACATCTCGATCGAGGGCGACACCGAGACCGCCTTCTCCGAGGACGTCCTCAAGCGCTACGAGGCGTACGGCTGGCACGTCCAGCGGGTCGCCCCGAAGGCCAACGGCGACATCGACGTGGCCGTCCTGGCCGACGCGCTGGCCGCGGCCAAGGCCGAGGCCACCCGTCCGTCGATCATCTCGATGCGCACGATCATCGCCTGGCCGGCCCCGGACGCCCAGAACACCGCCAAGGCGCACGGCTCCGCGCTCGGCGCCGCCGAGATCGCCGCCACCAAGAAGGTCCTGGGCTTCGACCCGGAGAAGACCTTCGAGGTCTCCGACAAGGTGATCGAGCACGCCCGCGAGGTCATCAAGCGCGGCAAGGCCGCCCACGCCGAGTGGGAGCAGTCCCTGGAGGCCTGGCGCGCCGCCGACCCGCAGCGCGCCGCCGAGTTCGACCGCATCCAGGCCGGCGAGCTGCCCGAGGGCTGGAAGAAGACCGTCCCGGTCTTCCCGGCCGGCAAGGACGTCGCCACCCGCAAGGCCTCCGGCGAGACCCTCAAGGCGCTCGGCGCGGTCATCCCGGAGCTGTGGGGCGGCTCGGCCGACCTCGCCGAGTCCAACCTCACCACGATCGACGAGGACAGCTCGTTCCTCCCCGAGGGCAACCCGCTGAAGAGCGCCAGCCCGTACGGCCGGACGATCCACTTCGGTATCCGCGAGCACGCCATGGGCTCGACCATGAACGGCATCGCCCTGCACGGCAAGACCCGCGTGTACGGCGGCACCTTCCTGGTCTTCGCCGACTACATGCGCCCGGCCGTGCGCCTGGCCGCGCTGATGAAGCTGCCGGTCACCTACGTCTGGACGCACGACTCGATCGGCCTCGGCGAGGACGGCCCGACCCACCAGCCGGTCGAGCACATGGCCTCGCTGCGCGCCATCCCGGGCCTGGCCATGGTCCGCCCGGCCGACGCCAACGAGACGGCCGTCGCCTGGCGCACCGTCATCGAGCGCCAGACCACCCACCCGGGCCCGGTCGGCCTGGCGCTCACCCGCCAGAACGTCCCGACCTTCGACCGCGAGGTCTTCGGCTCCGCCGAGGGCACCGCGAAGGGCGGCTACATCCTGGCCGAGGCCTCCAGCGGCGACCCGCAGGTGATCCTGCTGGGCACCGGTTCCGAGGTCCAGCTGGCGGTCAAGGCCCGCGAGGTGCTGGAGGCCGAGGGCATCGCCACCCGGGTGGTCTCGGTGCCGTCCTTCGAGTGGTTCCAGGAGCAGGACCAGGCCTACCGTGACAGCGTGCTGCCGCCGTCGGTCAAGGCCCGGGTGTCGGTCGAGGCCGGCATCGGCCAGGGCTGGCGCGAGCTGGTCGGCGACCACGGCCGGATCGTCTCGCTGGAGCACTTCGGCGCCTCCGCCGACTACAAGGTGCTCTTCGAGGAGTTCGGCCTGACCGCCGAGCGCGTGGTGGCCGAGGCCCACAACGCCCTCCGTTCCCTTGAGGCCGTCAACCGCTGACGCCCCCTGGGCCGTGCGCCCGCCCGCACGCGGGCGCACGGCCCCCTCTGACTACCCCACGAAGCAGAAGAAAAAAGGACTGAAGCACCATGACTGACGCACTGAAGCGCCTCAGCGACGAAGGCGTGGCGATCTGGCTGGACGACCTCAGCCGCAAGCGGCTGAACACCGGCAACCTCGCCGAGCTGGTGCAGAACAAGCACGTGGTGGGCGTGACCACCAACCCGACCATCTTCCAGAAGGCCATCGGCGGCGGCGACGACTCCTATGACGGCCAGCTGCGCGACCTCGCCGTCCGCAAGGTCACCACCGACGAGGCCGTCCGCATGATCACCACCTCGGACGTGCGTGACGCGGCCGACGTGCTGCGCCCGGTCTACGACGCCTCCAACGGCCGCGACGGCCGGGTCTCCATCGAGGTCGACCCGCGCCTGGCGCACGAGACCGCGGCCACCGTGGCCGAGGCCAAGCAGCTGTGGTGGCTGGTCGACCGTCCGAACGTCTTCATCAAGATCCCCGCCACCAAGGCCGGCCTGCCCGCGATCGCCGAGGTGATCGGCCGGGGCATCAGCGTCAACGTCACGCTGATCTTCTCGCTGGAGCGCTACAAGGCCGTCATCGACGCCTACCTGACCGGCCTGGAGGCCGCCAAGGCCAAGGGCCTGGACCTCTCCCAGATCGAGTCGGTCGCCTCCTTCTTCGTCTCCCGCGTGGACACCGAGATCGACAAGCGCCTGGAGAAGATCGGCGGCGACGCCCGGGACCTGCGCTCCAAGGCCGCCCTGGCCAACGCCCGCCTCGCCTACCAGGCGTACGAGGAGGTCTTCGGCTCGGTCGACGGCAAGTCCGCCGGCAGCGCCCGCTGGCGCTCGCTGGAGGCCGCCGGCGCCAAGCCGCAGCGCCCGCTGTGGGCCTCCACCGGTGTCAAGGACCCGGCCCTGCCGGACACCCTGTACGTCACCGAGCTGGTCGCCCCCGGCACGGTCAACACCATGCCCGAGGCCACCCTGGAGGCCACCGCCGACCACGGTGTGGTCACCGGCGGCACCATCGTCCCCAACTACGCCGACGCCAAGGCCGTGATGGACGCCATCGCCGCCGCCGGCGTGGACTACGACGACGTGGTCCAGGTGCTGGAGGACGAGGGCGTGGAGAAGTTCGAGCAGTCCTGGAACGAGCTGCTCGACACCGTCACCGCCTCGCTCGCCTCCTTCGCCGGCGAGAAGTGACCGTTCGCTCACACAGCCAGCGCACGAAAGCGGAGCCCAACAAGTGAGCACTGATTTCCCCGAGTTGACCTCGGAGTCGGACGCGGACGATCTCCCGCCGGCCCCCGTCAACCCGCTTCGTGACCCGGCCGACCGACGGCTCCCGCGCATCGCGGGGCCGTCCGGTCTGGTCATCTTCGGAGTCACCGGCGACCTGTCCCGCAAGAAGCTCATGCCGGCCATCTACGACCTGGCCAACCGCGGTCTGCTGCCGCCGGGCTTCTCTCTCGTCGGCTTCGCCCGGCGCGAGTGGGACGACGAGGACTTCGCCAAGGAGGTCCACGACGCGGTCAAGGAGCACGCCCGCACCCCGTTCCGGGAGGAGGTCTGGCAGCAGCTCGCCAAGGGCATGCGCTTCGTCCACGGCACCTTCGACGACGACGACGCCTTCGACAAGCTCCGCGAGACCATCGTCGAGCTGGACAAGGCGCAGGGCACCGGCGGCAACTTCGCCTTCTACCTGTCCGTCCCGCCGAAGTTCTTCCCGACCGTCGTCCAGCAGCTCAAGAAGCACGGCCTGGCCGACCCCCCGCAGGGCTCGTGGCGCCGCGCGGTCATCGAGAAGCCCTTCGGCCACGACCTGGAGAGCGCCCAGGAGCTGAACCGGATCGTCCACGAGGTCTTCCCCCGGGACGAGGTCTTCCGGATCGACCACTACCTGGGCAAGGAGACGGTCCAGAACATCCTGGCGCTGCGCTTCGCCAACCAGATGTTCGAACCGATCTGGAACCGGTCGTACGTCGACCACGTGCAGATCACCATGGCCGAGGACATCGGCATCGGCGGCCGGGCCGGCTACTACGACGGCATCGGCTCCGCCCGCGACGTCATCCAGAACCACCTGCTCCAGCTGATGGCGCTCACCGCCATCGAGGAGCCGGCGTCCTTCCACCCGAAGGCGCTGGTCGCCGAGAAGCTCAAGGTGCTCAGCGCCGTCAAGCTCCCGGCCGACCTCGGCCGGCACACCGTGCGCGGCCAGTACGCGGCCGGCTGGCAGGGCGGCGAGGAGGTGGTCGGCTACCTGGACGAGGACGGCATCGACCCGGACTCCAAGACCGACACCTACGCGGCGATCAAGCTGGAGATCAACAACCGCCGCTGGGCGGGCGTCCCGTTCTACCTGCGCACCGGCAAGCGGCTGGGCCGCCGGGTCACCGAGATCGCGGTGGTCTTCCAGCGCGCCCCGTACCTGCCGTTCGACTCCTACGCGACCGAGGAGCTGGGGCAGAACGCCCTGGTCATCCGGGTCCAGCCGGACGAGGGCGTGACGGTGCGGTTCGGCTCCAAGGTGCCGGGCACCTCCTTCGAGGTCCGGGACGTCACGATGGACTTCGCCTACGGCGAGTCCTTCACCGAGTCCAGCCCGGAGGCGTACGAGCGGCTCATCCTCGATGTGCTGCTCGGCGACGCCAACCTGTTCCCGCGTCACCAGGAGGTCGAGCTCTCCTGGCAGATCCTCGACCCGATCGAGAAGTACTGGGACACCCACGGCAAGCCCGCCCAGTACTCCGCGGGGACCTGGGGCCCGGCCGAGGCGGACGAGATGCTCGCACGAGACGGCAGGAGCTGGCGCCGGCCATGAAGATCGACCTCACCAACACGACGTCCAGCAAGATCAACGCCGCGCTGATGGAGGCGCGCCGGGCCAGTGGCTCCACCGCCGCCGGCATGGTGCTCACCCTGGTGATCGTGACCGACGAGGGCAGCGCGTACGACGCCCTCAAGGCCGCCAACGACGCCTCCCGCGAGCACCCCTCACGCACCCTCGCGGTGATCAAGCGCGCCGGGCGCTCGCCCCGGGCCCGCGCCGAGACCCGGCTGGACGCCGAGATCCTGGTCGGCACCGACGCCGGCTCGGGAGAGACGGTCATCCTGCGCATGCACGGCGAACTCGCCGCGCACGCCCAGTCGGTGGTCCTGCCACTGCTGCTCCCGGACGCCCCGGTCGTCGTCTGGTGGCCCGACAACGCGCCGCTGCACCCGGCGCAGGACCCGCTGGGCGCGCTCGCCCAGCGCCGGATCACCGACGCCGTCACCGCCGAGTCCCCGGTCGGCCAGCTCGCCCAGCGGGCCCAGAGCTACACCCCGGGCGACACCGACCTGGCCTGGACCCGGATCACCGGCTGGCGCTCGATGCTGGCCGCCGCGCTGGACCAGCGGCCGGTCACGATCACCTCCGCGGTGGTCGAGGGCGAGTCCTACAACCCCAGCGTCGAGCTGCTCGGCCTCTGGCTGCACAACCGGCTGCACGTGCCGGTCGAGCGGGTCGTCACCGGCGGCCCCGGCATCACCGCGGTGCACCTGCGCACCAAGGACGGCGACATCACCCTGGACCGCCCGGACGGCCTGATGGGCACGCTCTCCATGGCCGGCTCCCCGGACCGCCAGGTGGCGCTCAAGCGGCGCGAGACCTCGGAGCTGATCGCCGAGGAGCTGCGCCGGCTCGACCCGGACGACATCTACGCGACGGCCGTGCGCACGCCCGTCGACCGGCTGCGCGAGCCGGACACCGCCGAGACGGCGGCGGCCGAGCGGGTCGCCCGCGCGGCGGTCGCCGAGGCCGCGGTGGCCAACCCCGCCCGGGTGACCGCCAAGGTCGCGTCCGAGGCCTCGTCCGAGGACGTGCCCGAGGACGCCGAGAAGGCTCCCGCCAAGAAGCCCGCCAAGCGCGCCGCCAAGGGGAGCGCATGACCAACGCGACCCCGCAGCTGGTCGTCCACCGGGACAAGGAGCTGATGGCCCAGGCGGCCGCGGCCCGGCTGATCACCCGGATCGTGGACGCCCAGGCCGCCCGCGGCACCGCCTCGGTGGTGCTCACCGGCGGGCGCAACGGCAACGCCCTGCTGGCCGCGATCGCCGCCTCCCCGGCGCGCGACGCGGTCGACTGGGCGCGGCTGGACCTCTGGTGGGGCGACGAGCGCTTCGTCCCCGCCGGGGACCCGGACCGCAACGCCGTCCAGGCCCGCGCCGAACTGCTGGACTCCGTCCCGCTCGACCCGGCGCGGGTGCACGAGATGCCCGCCTCGGACGGTGCGGACGGCTCCGACGTGGAGGCCGCCGCCGCCCGCTACGCGGAGGAGCTGGCGAAGGCCTCCGGCCCGGGCGACCGGCTCGGCGTCCCGGCCTTCGACGTGCTGCTGCTCGGCGTCGGCCCGGACACCCATGTCGCCTCGCTCTTCCCCGAGCACCCGGGCGTGCGGGAGACCGAGCTGACCGTGATCGGCGTGCGCGGGGCCCCCAAGCCCCCGCCGACCCGGGTCTCGCTCACCCTCCCGGCGATCCGGGCGGCCCGCGAGGTCTGGCTGCTGGCGGCCGGCGCGGACAAGGCGGACGCGGTCGCGATGGCCCTGTCCGGCCCCGGCGAGCTCCAGGCGCCCGCCTCCGGCGCGTACGGCCGCAGCCGCACCCTGTGGCTGCTGGACCGGGCCGCGGCGGAGCAGATCCCGCCCCAGCTGTACCCGCCGGCCTCGGCGTAACGGGCCCGGCAACGCACAAGGGCGCCACCGTCCTCGACGGTGGCGCCCTTCGCTGTCTGTCGTCCGGGTCAGATCTCGCCGCGCAGCTTGGCCAGCGCCTCGGCGAGGATCGCCTCGCCGTCGGCGTCGGTGCGCCGCTCGCGGACGTAGGCGAGGTGGGTCTTGTACGGCTCGTTGCGCGAGGGCGCGGGCGGGTTGTGCTCGTCCTGCCCGGCCGGGAAACCGCACCGCGGGCAGTCCCAGGTGTCCGGGATGACGGCCTCGGCGGCGAAGCTCGGCCGGGTCTCGTGCTTGTTGGCACACCAGAAGGTGATCCGGTTGCGCGGGGCGGACTCGCCGCGCTCCGCCTCGCCCATCGGGCCCGCTCCGACCCTGCTGCCACGGATGGCGTTGCCACTTGCCACGGTCTGACTCCCTGCGTGCTGGTGCGCCGACCCTCCGCAGTGCGCGTCGGTGGCGAAAGTCGTCCTAGTGTAAGCAGGAGTTAAGCGTCCACCGCCATCGCCTCCGCCCCCGACCGTCCCAGGATAGGCGCTCGGGCGACGGGGCGTCAGGGTTACGTCAGCTCTTGTACTTCAGCACCAGGCCCAGCACGATGATGCAGGCGAACCAGCCGAGACCGACGATGATCGTGATGCGGTCCAGGTTGCGCTCGGCCACCGCCGAGCCGCCGCCGGTGGACATCGCGCCGCCACCGAACATGTCCGACAGGCCGCCGCCCTTCCCCTTGTGCAGCAGCACCAGAAGGATCATCAGCAGACTGAAGATGATCAGGGCAATCGAGAACCCGAGAACCACGACGGGACCAACTCTCTCGTATCTTCGGCGACGGGGCCGGGCCGCTGACAGCGGTCCGGCCCCAAAGCCTACGTTGCTGCGGCGGCGTTAGCCTACTGCCTGCTCACGGTAGCGCACGATCTTGACGAACTCGTCGGCGTCCAGCGAGGCACCGCCGATCAGGCCGCCGTCGATGTCGGGCTTGGCCATCAGACCGGCCGCGCTCGACGACTTCACCGAACCGCCGTACAGCACACGGACCTTGTCGGCCAGCTCGGCGTCGTACAGCTCGGCGATCCGCCTGCGGATGGCAGCGCAGACCTCCTGCGCGTCCTCCGGGGTGGCCACCTCGCCGGTGCCGATCGCCCAGACCGGCTCGTAGGCGACCACGATGGACTCGGCCTGGTGGGCCGGGATGTCCGCCAGGGCGCCGTCCAGCTGGGCGAGGGTGTGCTCGACGTGGGTGCCGGCCTTGCGGACGTCCAGCGGCTCGCCGATGCACAGGATCGGGGTGATCCCGGCCCGGTAGGCGGCCTTGACCTTGGCGTTGACGATCGCCTCGTCCTCACCGTGGTACTGGCGGCGCTCCGAGTGGCCGATCACCGCGAAGGTGCACTTCAGCTTGGCCAGCATCGGGCCGGAGACCTCGCCGGTGTAGGCACCGGAGTCGTGCTGCGAGATGTCCTGCGAGCCGTACTTGATCTTCAGCTTGTCGCCGTCGACCAGGGTCTGCACCGAACGCAGGTCGGTGAACGGCACCAGGACGGCGACCTCGACGGCCGCGTAGTCCTTGTCGGCCAGCGCGAAGGCCAGCTTCTGGGTGTGCTGGATGGCCTCAAGGTGGTTGAGGTTCATCTTCCAGTTGCCCGCCATCAGCGGGAGACGCTCAGTCATTGCTTTCAGCCTTCCAGGGCGGCGAGACCGGGGAGGGTCTTGCCCTCCAGGTACTCGAGGCTGGCGCCACCGCCGGTCGAGATGTGTCCGAATGCGTTCTCGTCGAAGCCCAGGATGCGGACGGCCGCGGCGGAGTCGCCGCCACCGACCACGGTGAACGCGTCGCTGTCGAGCAACGCCTGGGCCACGGCCTTGGTGCCGTTCGCGTAGTCCGGGTGCTCGAAGACACCCATCGGGCCGTTCCAGAACACGGTGCCCGCGTCGGCCAGCTTCGCCGCGTACAGCTCGCGGGTCTTCGGGCCGATGTCCAGGCCCTCCTGGTCGGCCGGGATCGCGTCCGCGGCGACGAGCGAGGGGTTGGCCGGGGCCTTGGTCTTGAGGTCGGGGAACTCCGCCGACACCAGGACGTCCACCGGCAGGACGAACTCGACGCCCGTCGCCTCGGCGCGCTTCAGGTAGTCCAGGACGACCGGGATCTGGTCCTCCTGCAGCAGCGAGATGCCGACCTCGTGGCCCTTGGCCTTGAGGAAGGTGTACGCCATGCCGCCGCCGATCAGGATCCGGTCGGCCTTCTTCAGCAGGTTGTCGATCACGCCGAGCTTGTCGGAGACCTTGGCGCCGCCGAGCACGACCACGTACGGGCGCGCGACCTCCTCGGTGAGCTTCTTGAGCACACCGACCTCGGTGGCGATCAGGTCGCCGGCCGCGTGCGGCAGCAGGCCGGGCAGGTCGTAGACCGAGGCGTGCTTGCGGTGCACGGCGCCGAAGCCGTCGCCGACGTACAGGTCCGCGAGGGCGGCCAGCTGCTCGGCGAAGGCCTTGCGCTCGGCGTCGTCCTTGCTGGTCTCGCCGGTGTTGAAGCGCAGGTTCTCCAGCAGCGCAACCTCGCCGTCGCCCAGCGCGGCCACGGTGGACTCGGCGCTCTCGCCCACGGTGTCGGTGGCGAAGGCGACGTTCTTGCCGAGGATCTCGCCGAGGCGCACGGCCGCCGGGGCCAGCGAGAACTGCGGGTCCGGCGCACCCTTCGGGCGGCCGAGGTGGGAGGCGACGACGACCCGGGCGCCGCGCTCGACGAGCTTGGCGATGGTCGGGGCGACGGCACGGATCCGGCCGTCGTCGGTGATCGTGGTGCCGTCCAGCGGGACGTTCAGGTCGGCACGGACGAACACGCGCTTGCCGGCGACGTCGAGGTCTTCGATGGTCTTCACGGGGATTGGCTCTCCTGGGGAGATGGTTGATGCGCAGAGGCGGCACGGCGCAGGGGCCGCCTGGGAAAGTCCTGGTGCGCAGAGCGAGGGCCCGGTCGGCACAGTGCGCCAGCCGGGCCCTCGCCCCTACATCACGTCAGCTCCCGCTGCGTCAGAGCTGGCCGCCGACGAGGGAGGTCAGGTTGACGAGGCGGTTCGAGTAGCCCCACTCGTTGTCGTACCAGCCGAGCACCTTGACCTGGTTGCCCTGGACCATGGTGAGCTGGGAGTCGAAGATGCAGGAGGCCGGGTCGTTGACGATGTCCGAGGAGACGATCGGGTCCTCGGTGTAGGTCAGGATGCCCTTGAGCGGGCCCTCCTGCGAGGCCTTCTGGAAGGCGGCGTTGACCTCGTCCTTGGTCACCTCGCGCTCCAGGGTGACGACCAGGTCGGTGATGGAGCCGGTCGGGACCGGGACGCGCAGCGAGGTGCCGTCCAGCTTGCCCTTCAGCTCCGGCAGGACCAGGGCGGTCGCCTTGGCGGCACCGGTCGAGGTCGGGATGATGTTCTGCGACGCGGCACGGGCGCGGCGCAGGTCCTTGTGCGGGAAGTCCAGGGTCACCTGGTCGTTGGTGAACGCGTGGACGGTCGTCATCAGGCCCTTGACGATGCCGAAGTTCTCGTGCAGCACCTTGGCCATCGGCGCCACGCAGTTGGTGGTGCAGGAGGCGTTGGAGATGATCGAGTGGTTGGCGGCGTCGTACTTGTCCTCGTTGACGCCCAGGACGATGGTGACGTCCTCGTCGCTCGCGGGCGCCGAGATGATGACCTTCTTCGCGCCGGCGGCGAGGTGCTTCTTCGCGGCCTCGGCCTTGGTGAAGATGCCGGTGGACTCGACGACGATGTCGGCGCCCAGGGCGGCCCACGGCAGGTTGGCGGGGTCACGCTCGGCGCTGACCTGGAAGGTCTTGCCGTCGACGGTGATGCTGTCCTCGGTGTGCGAGACCTCGCCCGGGAAGGTGCCCAGGGTGGTGTCGTACTTGAGCAGGTGAGCCAGGGTCTTCGTGTCAGTGAGGTCGTTGACACCGACGATCTCGATGTCCGCGCCCTGCGCCTTGACCGCGCGGAAGAAGTTGCGGCCGATGCGGCCGAATCCGTTGATGCCTACCCGGATCGTCACGAACCGATCTCCTCGTTAGGTACGCCGGAGCTAAGCCGACGGGGGTGAGATTTGGGAAGTCCCCGACCGCCTATGACCCTACCCCTCCCAGGCCTGGGAGGGCACATCGCGCCACGTGCGACGACCTGGCGTGGCGCGAAATCAGGCCGACCGTCCTTGGCGGTCAGGGCAGTTGGTCCCGGTCAGTGGTCTCTACCAATTTGCGCACACCGGGCGCGTCCGGGTATCCCGTCCGGACACGGCGGCGGCCGGTGCCCGGAATCCGGACACCGGCCGCGGAACAGCCACTTGGTGCGGTCAGTTCATCGCCATCTCGTCGGTGAGGTTGGCCTCGGTGCTCGGCAGGCCGAGCTCGGAGGCGCGCTTGTCGGCCATCGCCAGCAGGCGGCGGATCCGGCCGGCCACCGCGTCCTTGGTCAGCGGCGGGTCGGCGAGCGCGCCCAGCTCCTCCAGCGAGGCCTGCTTGTGCTGCATCCGCAGCTGGCCGGCCGCGGCCAGGTGCTCGGGCACCTCCTCGCCGAGGATCTCCAGCGCCCGCGCCACCCGGGCGCCGGCCGCCACCGCGGCGCGGGCCGAGCGGCGCAGGTTGGCGTCGTCGAAGTTGGCCAGGCGGTTGGCGGTGGCCCGGACTTCGCGCCGCATCCGGCGCTCCTCCCAGGCGAGCACCGACTCGTGCGCGCCGAGCCGGGTCAGCAGCGCGCCGATCGCGTCGCCGTCGCGGATCACCACCCGGTCCACGCCGCGCACCTCGCGGGCCTTGGCCGGGATGCCGAGCCGACGGGCCGCGCCGACCAGGGCGAGGGCGGCCTCGGAGCCGGGGCAGGTGATCTCCAGCGAGGAGGAGCGGCCCGGCTCGGTGAGCGAGCCGTGCGCCAGGAAGGCCCCGCGCCAGGCCGCCTCGGCGTCGCAGGTGGCCCCGGAGACGACTGCCGGGGGCAGCCCCCGGATCGGCCGGCCCCGGCCGTCCACGAGGCCGGTCTGGCGCGCGAGCAGTTCGCCGTCCTTGACCACCCGGACGACGAAGCGGCTGCCGCGCCGCAGTCCGCCGGGGGCCATCACCACGAGGTCGGAGGAGTGTCCGAAGATCTCCAGCAGGTCCTTGCGCAGCCGCCGCGCCGCCGCGCCGGTGTCCAGCTCCGCCTCGATCACGATCCGGCCGCTCACGATGTGCAGCCCGCCCGCGAACCGCAGGATCGCCGACACCTCCGCCTTGCGGCAGCAGGCCCTGGTGACCGGGAGCCGGCTGATCTCGTCCTTCACCGCTGGAGTCATCGCCATGGCCCGATCCTTCCATGTGTCCGGAAAATCCGGTCGTACGCGGCCGCCAACAGCTCCGGGTCGTGTCGCGGGGTGCCGTCGGTGCGGGCCACCCTGCCGAGGACCAGGGCGGCGCCCATCCGCTCGGCGGCCTTCTCCAGACCGGCCAGGTCCGCCTGGCCGAAGGCGCCGCCGGTGACGGCCCGCTCGTCCACCAGGATCGCATCCACCGCGAGGCCCGGGGCGTGGTCGGCGATGACCTCCAGGTGGCGCTGCGGGGTGAAGCCCTCGGTCTCGCCGGGCTGCGGGGCCAGGTTCAGGGTGAGCAGGCGGCGGGCGCGGGTCTCGGTGAGCGCCTTGGCCAGCTCCGGCACCAGCAGGTGCGGCAGCACGCTGGTGAACCAGGAGCCGGGCCCGAGCACCACCCAGTCCGCCTCCCGGACGGCGGTGACCGCCTCCGGGACGGCCGGCGGCCCGTCCGGCAGCAGCCGGATCGACTGCACGGTGCCAGGCGTGACCGCGACGTCGGCCTGGCCGCGGACGGCCGACAGCTCGCCGGGGCGCTCCGGGTCGTGGCCGCGCACGGTCGCCTCGATGTCCAGCGGCACCGCCGACATCGGCAGCACCCGGCCCTGGACGTTCAGCAGCCGGCCGACCCAGTCCAGGGCGGCCACCGGGTCGCCGAGCTTCTCCCAGAGCGCGACGATCAGCAGGTTGCCGACCGCGTGGCCGCCCAGCTCACCGGTGCCGGTGAAGCGCTGCTGGATCACCTCGGACCAGGTGCGCCCCCAGTCGTCGTCCCCGCACAGCGCGGCCAGCGCCTTGCGCAGGTCGCCGGGGGGCAGCACGCCCAGCTCGGTGCGGAGCCGGCCGCTGGAGCCGCCGTCGTCGGCGACGGTGACCACGGCGGTCAGGTCGCTGGTGAGTCGGCGCAGCGCGGAGAGCGAGGCGGACAGGCCCTGGCCGCCGCCGAGCGCGGTGATCCGGGGGGCCGGGTTGGCCCGGGCGGGGCTGCTGCGCGGCCGGCTCGGGACCGGCGTCCGGGCCGGGCCACCCGCCCGGTCGGCACTCCTGTTCTGCGGCTGCCGCCCGGGCACATATCCCGCCACACTCACCTCGCGTTCCTCGCCGCGGCCACCGGCCCCGCCGGCGGCCCGGCTAGGAGGCGGCGGTCACTCCCGTCCCATGTCACGGTGGACGAGCACCGTCTCCACTCCGTCGGCGATGAGACGCTTGGTCAGGCGCTCGGACATCGCGACGCTGCGGTGCTTGCCACCGGTGCAGCCTACGGCAAGCGTCATGTAGCGCTTCCCCTCGCGGCGGTACCCCTCGGTGATGATGCGCAGGAGCTCGGCGTAGCCGTCCAGGAACTCGTTGGCGCCGGGCTGCTGGAACACGTAGTCGGCGACGTCCGCGTCGGTGCCGGTGCGGGCGCGCAGCTCGGGCACCCAGTGCGGGTTGGGCAGGAAGCGGCAGTCCACCACCAGGTCGGCGTCGACCGGCAGGCCGTACTTGAAGCCGAAGGACATCACGGTGGCGCGCAGCTCGGGCTCGTCGTGGTCGGCGAACTGGGCGTCCAGCTTGGCGCGCAGCTGGTGCACGTTGAGGTTGGAGGTGTCGATCACCAGGTCGGCCTCGCCGCGCAGGTCGCGCAGCAGGTCGCGCTCCTGGGCGATGCCGTCGACGATCCGGCCGTCGGCCTGCAGCGGGTGCGGGCGGCGCACGCTCTCGAAGCGGCGGACCAGCGCGTCGTCGGAGGACTCCAGGAAGACCACGCTGAGCCGGACGCCGCGCTTCTCCAACTCGTCGAGGGAGGTGAGCAGGTCGTCGAAGAACTGGCGGCCCCGGACGTCCACGACCACGCCGATCCGGGCGACGTTGCCCTGGGAGCGGGCGCCCAGGTCGACCATGGTCGGGATCAGGGCCGGTGGCAGGTTGTCCACCACGAACCAGCCCAGGTCCTCCAGGCACTTCGCGGCGGTGGAGCGGCCGGCTCCGGACATGCCGGAGATGATCACCAGCTCCGGCGCGTTCTCGGCCACGTCTGACACGGTCACTTCGGTTCCCCGCTCTCGGTCTTTCTGCTGGGGAGAACGCGCACGGCGCGACCACCCTTCCCCTGCCCGGACAGGCGGGCGGGGGCTGGGCGCGTCGTCTGACGGTCGGCGTCGGCCGTCATGGCGTCTCCTGGGATGGTGCGGTCTGGGATGCTGCGGCCACCGGCTCGGCGGCCGGTTCGGCCCCGTCCTCGATGATCTCGCCGGTAGCGGTGTTCACCGCTGGTGCGACGGGTGTACGGGAGGACAACGCCGCCGCAACAGTCTCCGCCGTGCGGCGTCCGATGCCGGGTACGGCGCAGAGTTCGTCGACGGTGGCGGCCCGGAGCCTCTTCAGCGAGCCGAAGTGCTTGAGCAGCGCCTGGCGGCGAGTCTCGCCGAGGCCCGGGACGGAGTCCAGTTCCCCTGCGGTGAGTCGCTTGGAACGCTTGCTGCGCTGGTAGGTGATCGCGAAGCGGTGGGCCTCGTCGCGGACCCGCTGGAGCAGGTAGAGGCCCTCGCTGGAGCGCGGCAGCACGACCGGGTCGTCCTCGCCGGGCAGCCAGACCTCCTCCAGCCGCTTGGCCAGGCCGCACAGCGCGACGTCGTCGATGCCGAGTTCGTCCAGGGCGCGCTTGGCGGCGGCGACCTGCGGCTGGCCGCCGTCGACGACCAGCAGTTGGGGCGGGTAGGCGAAGCGGCGCGGGCGGCCCGTCTCCGGGTCGATCGGGCCGGCCGGGGCCCCGGTGCCGTCGGCGGCGGCGCCCGGGTCGTCGGCCTCGGGGACGACCCACTCGCCGGTCTGCTCGCGCTCCTGGAGGTAGCGGCGGAAGCGCCGGCCGATCACCTCGTGCATCGAGCGGACGTCGTCCTGGCCCTCGAAACCCTTGATCTGGAAGCGCCGGTACTCGCTCTTGCGGGCCAGGCCGTCCTCGAAGACGACCATCGAGGCGACCACGTCCTCGCCCTGGAGGTGCGAGATGTCGAAGCACTCGATGCGCAGCGGCACCGAGTCCAGCTCCAGCGCGTCGGCGATCTCCTGCAGGGCGCGGCTGCGGGTGGTGAGGTCGGAGGCCCGCTTGGTCTTGTGCAGTGCCAGCGCCTGCTGGGCGTTGCGCTGCACGGTGGCCATCAGGTCCTTCTTGTCGCCGCGTTGCGGGATCCGCAGGTCGACCTGGCTGCCGCGCAGGCCGCTCAGCCAGTCCCGGACCGGACCGGACGGCTCGGGCAGCGCGGGGACGAGCACCTCGCGCGGGACGGTCTCGTTGCGCTCGTCCGGGCCGGCGCCGCCGTAGAGCTGCTGGAGGGCGTGCTCGACCAGGCCGGCGGTGTCGACGTCCTCGACCTTGTCGGTGACCCAGCCGCGCTGGCCGCGCACCCGGCCGCCGCGGACGTGGAAGATCTGGACGGCGGCCTCCAGTTCGTCCTCGGCGACGGCCAGCAGGTCGGCGTCGGTGGCGTCGGCGAGCACGATGGCGTTCTTCTCCATCGCGCGCTTGAGGGCGCCGATGTCGTCCCGCAGCCGGGCCGCCTTCTCGTACTCCATCTCCTCGGCGGCCTCCCGCATCTGCTCTTCCAGCCGGCGCAGGTAGTTGCCGGTGCGCCCGGCCATGAAGTCGCAGAAGTCCTCGGCCAGCGCCCGGTGTTCGTCCGGCGAGACCTTGCCGACGCAGGGCGCGGCGCACTTGCCGATGTAGCCGAGCAGGCAGGGCCGGCCGACCTGCCGGGCGCGCTTGAACACGCCGTTGGAGCAGGTGCGGACGGGGAAGACGCGCAGCAGCAGGTCGACCGTCTCGCGGATCGCCCAGGCGTGCCCGTACGGGCCGAAGTAGCGCACGCCCTTCTTGTGCGCCCCGCGCATCACCTGGACCCGCGGGTACTCCTCGTCGAGGGTGACGGCGAGTTCCGGATAGCTCTTGTCGTCGCGGTACTTGACGTTGAACCGCGGGTCGAACTCCTTGATCCAGGAGTACTCCAGCTGGAGCGCCTCGACCTCGGTGGCCACCACCGTCCACTCCACCGAGGCGGCGGTGGTGACCATGGTCGCGGTGCGCGGGTGCAGGCCGGCCAGGTCCTGGAAGTAGGACGACAGACGCGGCCGCAGGCTCTTGGCCTTGCCGACGTAGATGACCCGCCCGTGGGCGTCACGGAACTTGTAGACGCCCGGTGAGGTCGGGATCGCGCCCGGCGCCGGGCGGTAGGTGCTCGGGTCAGCCATGGGTCCACCGTACCGAGTGGAGCCGGGGCCGCGAAGGGGAGATCAACCGGGCGGGGACCGACTGGGCCGAGATCGACTGGGTGGAGATCAACTGCTTCAGCTCGGGGTCACCTTGAGGTTCCCGCCGTCGACCGTGACGGCGTAGGCGGGCAGCGGCCTGGGGGCCGGGCCGTCCTGGACGGCGCCGTCGGCGATGGCGAACCGGCTGCCGTGGCAGGGGCACTGGATCTGCTGGCTCTTCACCTGGTCGACGACACAGCCGGCGTGGGTGCAGACGGCGCTGAAGGCCTTGTACTCCCCCGCGGTCGGCTGGGTCACGACGATCTTCTGGTTGCGGAAGACCTTGCCGCCGCCCTCCGGCACCTCCGAGGCCGGGCCGAGGTCCACCGGGGTCTTGGCCGCGCTGCCGGCGCCGGAGGAGCCCGAGGAACCCGAGGAGGGACCGCAGCCGGCGACCGCCACGGTGCCGCCGGCCGCCAGTACGGCGGCGGCGCCGCAGAGCACGGTGCGGCGGGAGGTGGCGGGGCTGGTCTCGGGGGCCTCTGACATCGGTGCGCTCCTGCGGTTCGGCTTCCTACGAGGGACCTCGGAAGTCTATGCGGCACCCGCTCCGCCGCCCCGGGGGCGGGGCGGCGGAGCGGGCCGCTGCTCCCTCTTCGCTACTTCTTCGCCGCGGCGGCGCGCTTGCGCGGCGCCTTCTTCACCGGGGCGACCGGGGCGTCCGCGAACTCGCCCGGAAGGATGTCCCGGAGGAACTTGCCGGTGTGGCTCTCCGGGACGGCGGCGATCTGCTCCGGGGTGCCCTCGGCGACCACCATGCCGCCGCCGGAACCGCCCTCGGGGCCCATGTCGACGACCCAGTCGGCGGTCTTGATCACATCGAGGTTGTGCTCGATGACGATCACCGTGTTGCCCTTCTCCACCAGCCCGCTGAGCACCTTGATCAGCTTGCTGATGTCCTCGAAGTGCAGGCCGGTGGTGGGCTCGTCCAGCACGTAGACCGTCCGCCCGGTGGAGCGCTTCTGCAGCTCGGAGGCGAGCTTGACGCGCTGCGCCTCGCCGCCGGACAGCGTCGGCGCGGACTGGCCGAGCCGGACGTAGCCGAGGCCGACGTCGTTGAGCGTCCTGAGGTGCCGGGCGATCGCCGGGACGGCCTCGAAGAAGGCCAGCGCCTCCTCGATCGGCATGTCCAGCACCTCGGAGATGGACTTGCCCTTGTAGTGGACCTCCAGCGTCTCCCGGTTGTACCGGGCGCCGTGGCAGACCTCGCACGGCACGTAGACGTCCGGCAGGAAGTTCATCTCGATCTTGATGGTGCCGTCGCCCGAGCAGTTCTCGCAGCGGCCGCCCTTGACGTTGAAGGAGAACCGGCCGGGCAGGTAGCCGCGGACCTTCGCCTCCTGCGTCTCCGCGAAGAGCCGGCGCACGTGGTCGAACACCCCGGTGTAGGTGGCCGGGTTGGAGCGCGGGGTGCGCCCGATCGGCGACTGGTCGACGTGCACCACCTTGTCCACCAGGTCGGTGCCGGTGATCCGGGTGTGCCGACCGGGCACGCTGCGGGCGCCGTTCAGCTCCCGGGCGAGGTGGGTGTAGAGGATGTCGTTGACCAGCGTCGACTTGCCGGAGCCGGAGACGCCGGTGATCGCGGTGAAGGTGCCGAGCGGGAAGCCGACCGTGACGTCCTTGAGGTTGTGCTCGCGGGCGCCGTGGACGGTCAGCTGGCGCTTCTTGTCCCGGTCGCGGCGGCCCGCCGGGATCGGGATGGACCGCTTGCCGGAGAGGTACTGGCCGGTCAGCGACTCCTTGTTGGACAGCAGCCCCTTCAACGAGCCGGAGTGCACCACCTTGCCGCCGTGCTCGCCGGCGCCCGGGCCGATGTCGACCACCCAGTCCGCCGTCTTGATGGTGTCCTCGTCGTGCTCGACCACGATCAGCGTGTTGCCGATGTCGCGCAGCCGCACCAGCGTCTCGATCAGCCGGTGGTTGTCCCGCTGGTGCAGGCCGATGGACGGCTCGTCCAGCACGTACAGCACGCCGACCAGGCCGGAGCCGATCTGGGTGGCCAGCCGGATGCGCTGGGCCTCGCCGCCGGACAGGGTGCCGGCCGCGCGGTTCAGCGAGAGGTAGTCCAGGCCGACGTCGACCAGGAAGCGCAGCCGCTCGTTGACCTCCTTGAGGACGCGCTCGGCGATCTGCTTGTCCCGGTCGTTCAGCTTCATCGCGCCCAGGAACTCGGCGCAGTCGCTGATCGACATCGCCGAGACGTCGGCGATCGACTTCTCCTCGACGGTGACCGCGAGCACCACCGGCTTGAGCCGGGTGCCCTCGCACGTCGGGCAGGGCACCTCGCGCATGTAGCCCTCGAAGCGCTCGCGGCTGCTGTCGCTCTCCGCCTCGGTGTGCCGGCGCTGGATGAACGGGACGGCGCCCTCGAAGCCGGTGCTGTACGAGCGCTCGCGCCCGAAGCGGTTGCGGTAGCTGACCTGCACCTGGTGCTTGTGCCCGTACAGCAGCGCCTTCTTGGCGCGGGCCGGCAGCCCGGCCCACGGGATGTCGGTGCGGAAGCCCAGCTCCCCGGCGAGCGCGTCGATCAGGCGCTGGAAGTACTCCTTGGCGTGGCCCGCCGACCACGGGTGGATCGCGCCCTCCTCCAGCGAGCGCTCCGGGTCCGGGATGACCAGCTCCGGGTCGACCTCCATCCGGTTGCCCAGGCCCGAGCAGTCCGGGCAGGCGCCGAACGGCGAGTTGAAGGAGAACGAGCGCGGCTCCAGCTCCTCGAACGACACGTCGTCGTACGGGCAGTAGAGGTGCTCGGAGTACATCCGCTCGCGCTCCGGGTCGTCCTCCGCGAGGTCGACGAAGTCGAGCACGACCATGCCGCCGGACAGCCGCAGGGCCGTCTCCACCGAGTCGGTGAGCCGCCGCTTGGCGCTCTCCTTGACGGTCAGGCGGTCGATGACCACCTCGACGGTGTGCTTCTCCTGCTTCTTGAGCTTCGGCGGCTCGGCGAGCTGGATCGTCCCGCCGTCCACCCGGGCGCGCGAGTAGCCCTTGGACTGGAGGTCGGCGAAGAGGTCGACGAACTCGCCCTTGCGCTCGCGCACCACCGGGCTGAGCACCTGGAACCGGGTGCCCTCGGCGAGCTCCAGCACCTTGTCGACGATCGCCTGCGGCGACTGCTTGGCGATCGGGCGGCCGCAGTGCGGGCAGTGCGGCTTGCCGATCCGGGCGAACAGCAGGCGCAGGTAGTCGTAGACCTCGGTGATCGTGCCGACGGTCGAACGGGGGTTGCGGTTGGTGGACTTCTGATCGATCGAGACGGCCGGGGAGAGGCCTTCGATGAAGTCCACATCGGGCTTGTCCATCTGCCCGAGGAACTGGCGGGCGTAGGAGGACAGCGACTCGACGTAGCGGCGCTGGCCCTCGGCGAAGATCGTGTCGAAGGCGAGCGAGGACTTGCCGGAGCCGGAGAGGCCCGTGAAGACGATGAGGGAGTCGCGGGGCAGGTCGAGCGAGACGTTCTTGAGGTTGTGCTCGCGAGCACCGCGGACGATGAGGCGGTCGGCCACTGCTTCTGGCGCCTTTCTCCGGGGCGAGAGGACTTGCGGGGAGATGTGTGCTTCTTCCAGGATGCGGCAGCCAGCCTACTAGCTCAGACGTTCGAATATCGACCGTGTCCAGCGGAGTCCACCCGAACGAGTGAGAGCGCCCCTCGGACCCTCCGTACCCGGACCGAAAAAGGCCCTGCTCAGCGGTCGGATTCGGCGATAGCGTCAGCTGGTCAACGAGCGGAGCCCCCCGCGGGCAACGCGCCGTCTCCCACAGAAGGCCGATCCGATGACCGACCCGCAGACCGCCGCCGAGGCCGCCGCGCAGTACCTGGCCCTGGTCGAGGAGAGCACCCGGCACCTGCTGCACACCGTCGCCGAGCTGAAGCCCGAGGCCGTCGCCGAACCCTCCGCCCTGCCCGGCTGGACCCGCGGTCACGTGCTGGCCCACCTCGCCCGCAACGCCGACTCCCTGGTCAACCTGCTGGACGGCGCCCGCACCGGCACCGACATCCCGCAGTACGCCAGCACCGAGGCCCGCGACCGGCAGATCGAGGAGGGCGCGCCCCGCCCGGTGGACGTCCAGCTCGCCGACCTGCACGACTCCCGCGAGCGCTTCGCCGCGGCCGCCGCGCTGCTGCCCGCCGAAGCCTGGACGGTCGAGGTCCGCCACCGCACCGGCTACGTCTTCCCCGCCCACGACCTCCCGTGGAAGCGCCTCGCCGAGGTCGAGTACCACCACGTCGACCTGGACGCCGGCCACACCCCCGCGCACTGGCCGGAGGTCTTCGCCGTCACCGAGTTCCACAAGATCGCCAACAAGCTGCACGGCACCGCCCTGCCCGGCGTCGAGCTGGTCGCCGAGGACACCGGGGACATCGGCCTGATCGGCACCGGCGAGCCCGTCCTCACCGTCCAGGGCCCCCTCCGCTCCCTGCTCGCCTGGCTCTCCGGCCGCTCCGACGGCGCCGGCCTGCGGACCACCCCCGACACCGCCCTCCCCCAGCTTCCCCCGCTGGGCTGACGGCGCGAAGATGATCCTGAACCCCTTCACCGGACGAGGAGCGCACGGATGACGTACCACGGAGCGGTCAAGGTCGGCGGGCCGCCGGACGTGCGGGAGCTGGCGCACCTGATCATCACCAAGGTGGCCGTCGGCCCGTACGACAACAACGCCTACCTGCTGCGCTGCCGGGCCACCGACGAGCAGCTGCTGATCGACGCGGCCGCCGACGCCCCGGTGCTGCTGGAGACCGTCGGTGACGAGCTCGCCACCGTGGTCACCACCCACCGGCACCACGACCACTGGGCCGCGCTCGCCGAGGTGGTCGCCGTGACGGGGGCTCGCACCGCCGCCGGCGCGCACGACGCCGAGGGCGTCGACGTGCCCACCGAGCTGCTGCTCGCGGACGGCGACCAGCTGCGGGTCGGCGACGTGGAACTCACCGTCCGGCACCTGGTCGGGCACACCCCGGGCGCGATCGTGCTGATCTACGACGACCCGCAGGGCCACCCGCACGTCTTCACCGGCGACTGCCTCTTCCCGGGCGGCGTCGGCAACACCTGGGGCGATGCGGAGGCCTTCACGAGCCTCTTCCGGGACGTCAACGCGAAGATCTTCGACGTCCTGCCGGACGAGGCCTGGGTCTACCCCGGCCACGGCAGCGACACCACCCTCGGCGCCGAGCGCCCGCACCTCGACGAGTGGCGCGAGCGCGGCTGGTGACCTCGGCCTCCGGGCACCGGGCACCGGGCACCGGGCACCGGGCACCGGGCACGACGAGGCCCCCGCGATCCCTTCCGGGTCGCGGGGGCCTCGGCCGTCACGCGGGGGTCAGGCGTCCAGCTTCTGGGCCTCTCGCTCGGCCCGTTCCTGCTTCTTCGAGGCGATCAGGCTGGTCACCGTGGTGACGGCCAGGACGACCACGATGACGCCCAGCGAGAGCGGGATGCCGATCTCCGGCACGTTCGCGCCCGCCTCGTGCGCCGCGTGCAGCACCAGCTTCACGCCGATGAAGCCGAGGATCACCGACAGGCCGTACGACAGGTGGACCAGCTTCTTCAGCAGGCCGCCGATCAGGAAGTACAACTGGCGCAGGCCCATCAGGGCGAAGGCGTTGGCGGTGAAGACGATGTACGGGTCCTGGGTCAGGCCGAAGATCGCCGGGATGGAGTCCAGCGCGAACAGCACGTCCGTGGTGCCGATCGCCAGCATCACGATCAGCATCGGGGTCATCAGCCGGCGGCCGTTCTCCCGGATGAACAACTTCGTGCCGTGGTACGTGTCGGTGGACGGGAATCGCCGCTCGATCGACTTGAGCAGGCGGTTCTCCTCGAACTCGTCCTCCTCCTCGCCGGCCCGGGCCTCCTTGATCAGCTTCCAGGCGGTCCAGATCAGGAAGGCGCCGAAGATGAAGAACACCCAGGAGAACTGGGTGACCAGCGCCGCGCCGCCGGCGATGAAGACCGCCCGCAGCACCAGCGCGATGATCACACCGAACATCAGCACGCGCTGCTGGTAGATCCTCGGCACCGCGAACTTGCCCATGATCAGGATGAAGACGAACAGGTTGTCGACACTGAGCGACTTCTCGGTGATGTAACCGGCGAAGAATTCACCGGCCGGCTGCGCGCCGGAGTGCCACCAGAGGAACCCGCCGAAGATCAGCGCCAGCACGATCCAGACCGCGGTCCAGATCCCGGCCTCCTTGATCGAGACCTCGTGCGGCTTGCGCCCTCCGATGAAGAAGTCCGCCACGATCAGTGCGATCAGCACACCGATCGTGGTGATCCACATGGTTACGGAAACGTCCACTACTGCTCCTCCGGCAGGTAGGCGAGACAGTCATCGTCACTGCCGGAGGTCTCTTCCGCCCGTCGGGCCCGCTCTCGGGGCGTCCGCACGGACCAGCGCCCCGGGGCGCCACTCGTGGGCGCCCGTGATGACGGGGACAACTGCGGGGGAATACTCCCCTCCGCTGCCATCGAGAGTAACAGGAAGCCCAAAGAAAGGTAAAGAAGGTAAAGAACCGTCAGAGATGACGTCCGGGGCGCCCGCCAGGGATGCCGTCCGGGATGCCGTCAGAGGTACGGCTCGATCGCCGGCAGCAGGTCCTGGAAGGTCCGCCCCTTGGCCGGCGCGCCGATCGCCTGCATCTCCCAGCCGCCGGCCCCGTCACGGAACACCTTCGCCATGATCTGCCCGGTGTGCGGCCCTCCCCCGGCCAGCTCGTACCGGGCCAGCTCCTCGCCCGTGGTCTCGTCCACCAGCCGGCAGTGGGCGCCCTGCACCTCCGCGAAGGTCTGCCCGGTGTACGAGCTCACCGTGAACACCACCTGGGTGATGTGCGCCGGCACATGCAGCAGGTCCACCAGGATCGCCTCGTCGTCCTCCGTGCCGGAGCCGCCCTCCAGGTTGTCCCCGGTGTGCCGGACGGAACCGTCCGTGCTCTCCAGGTGCTGGAAGAACACCACGTCGGACGGGGTCTTCTCGGCGTACAGGAGCGCCGACGCGTCCAGGTCGATCGTCCTGGTGCGGCTGCCGAACAGGCCCCGCTTCGGCGCGGCCTGCCAGCCGAGCCCCATCCGGACCACGGTCAACGCGCCGCCCGGCCCCTTCTGGAGACTGACCCGCTGTCCCTTGGCAAGGTTCACCGACACGGCGTTGTCCTCTCTACCCGGCCACGCGGTCGCTCCCCGCGCGGCGCCACGGTGGAACACCCCGTGCCGTCCCCCGGCTGAGGCCCCCTGTTGCTGTCGCACCACCCCGTCCCGAGGTCGATGCCGCAGGCCAGCCTAGGGCCTGCGGCACCCCGCACCTCCCGGCGGTCGCCGCATTGTGGCAAGGCTGAGACACCGCCGGGCTTGACCGGTGTCACACCGGCCCGGCCCGGCGGCCGCCTCGACCCGCCTCAGCCCCCGTCGGCCCCTCTGCCGCCTCGACCCCCGTTCAGGCCCCCGCTCAGGCCACGCCGGCCTCCCGCATCTGGCGCAGCTCCCGCTTCAGCTCCTTCACCTCGTCGCGCAGCCGGGCCGCGACCTCGAACTGGAGGTCGGCGGCGGCCGCGTGCATCCGGTCCGTCATCGACTGGATCAGCTCCGCCAGCTCGGCGGCCGGCAGGCTCTCGCCCTGCTTGCGCTCCATGCCCAGGGCCGGCACCGGGGCCTTGCCCTTCCCGGCGGCCCCGCGGTAGCCGGTGGAGAGCAGCTCGTCGGTGTCCACGTCCTCGCGGGCAAGGGTGTCCAGGATGTCGCCGATCTTCTTCCGCAGCGGCTGCGGGTCGATCCCGTGCTTCTTGTTGTACGCCTGCTGCACGACCCGGCGGCGGTTGGTCTCGTCGATCGCCTTCTCCATCGACGGGGTGATCCGGTCCGCGTACATGTGCACCTGGCCCGAGACGTTTCGGGCGGCCCGCCCGATCGTCTGGATCAGCGAGGTGCCGGAGCGCAGGAAGCCCTCCTTGTCCGCGTCCAGGATCGCCACCAGCGACACCTCGGGCAGGTCCAGGCCCTCGCGCAGCAGGTTGATGCCGACCAGCACGTCGTACCTGCCCGCGCGCAGCTCGCGCAGCAGCTCCACCCGGCGCAGGGTGTCCACGTCGCTGTGCAGGTACCGGACCCGGATGTCCAGGCCGAGCATGTAGTCGGTGAGGTCCTCGGCCATCTTCTTGGTCAGCGTGGTCACCAGGACGCGCTCGTCCCGCTCCACCCGCGTGCGGACCTCGTGCACCAGGTCGTCGATCTGGCCCTCGGTCGGCTTGACGATCACCTCCGGGTCGATCAGACCGGTCGGGCGGATGATCTGCTCGACCTGGCCGTCGCCGCGGGACAGCTCGTACGGGCCGGGCGTCGCCGACAGGTACACCGTCTGGTCGATCCGCCCCAGGAACTCCTCCCACTTCAGCGGGCGGTTGTCCATCGCGGAGGGCAGCCGGAAGCCGTGCTCCACCAGGGTGCGCTTGCGCGAGGCGTCACCCTCGTACATCGCGCCGATCTGCGGGACGGTGACGTGCGACTCGTCGATGACCAGGAGGAAGTCCTCCGGGAAGTAGTCGAGCAGGGTGTTCGGCGGGGAGCCGGGCTCGCGGCCGTCGAAGTGCATCGAGTAGTTCTCGACGCCCGAGCAGGTGCCGATCTGGCGCAGCATCTCGATGTCGTAGGTGGTGCGCATGCGCAGCCGCTGGGCCTCCAGCAGCTTGCCCTGCTTCTCCTGCCGGGCGAGCGTCTCCTCCAGCTCCTTCTCGATGCCGGTGATCGCCCGCTCCATGCGCTCCGGGCCGGCCACGTAGTGCGAGGCGGGGAAGACGTACACCGACTCGTCCTGGCTGATGATCTCGCCGGTGAGCGGGTGCAGGGTGTACAGCGCCTCGATCTCGTCGCCGAACATCTCGATCCGGACGGCCAGCTCCTCGTAGACCGGGAAGATCTCGATGGTGTCGCCGCGGACCCGGAAGGTGCCACGGGTGAACGCCACGTCGTTGCGGGCGTACTGGATGTCCACGAAGCGGCGCAGCAGGACGTCACGGTCGATCTCCTCGCCGACCTTGAGCGGGACCATCCGGTCCACGTACTCCTGCGGGGTGCCGAGGCCGTAGATGCAGGAAACGGAGGCGACCACGATCACGTCCCGCCTGGTCAGCAGCGAGTTGGTCGCCGAGTGCCGCAGCCGCTCGACCTCCTCGTTGATCGAGGAGTCCTTCTCGATGTAGGTGTCCGTCTGCGGGACGTACGCCTCGGGCTGGTAGTAGTCGTAGTACGAGACGAAGTACTCGACCGCGTTGTTCGGCAGCAGCTCGCGGAACTCGTTCGCCAGCTGGGCGGCCAGCGTCTTGTTCGGCGCCATCACCAGGGTGGGCCGCTGCAGCCGCTCGATCATCCACGCCGTGGTGGCCGACTTCCCGGTACCGGTGGCACCGAGCAGGACGACGTCCTTCTCCCCGCCCTTGATCCGCCGCTCCAGCTCGGCGATCGCCGCCGGCTGGTCCCCGTTCGGCTGGAAGGGACTGACGACCTCGAAGGGCGTCACTGACCGCTCAATACTCGTGATGGGTCGCACGAGTCCACCGTACGACCCACCACCGACAAGCGGTGCGGCTCCCTCAGGCCGCGTGCGCCTCGAACCTCATGGCGGGCTCGCGGGCCGGGTCGATGCGGACGACCGAGTCGAACGCGGCGGCGAGGCGTTCGATCAGCGGCAGGGTCGGATCGACGCCGCTCTCCTCGATGCTCTCGACCGTCGCCTCGTCCAGCCCGGCCCGCTCCGCGAGTTCGGCGAGCGTCCAGCCGAGAGCGGATCGGCGGGCGTACACGGCCTCGGCCAGCGCCATCCGCCGCCCGGCCGCCCGGTACTGCTCGCTCTCCCGATGCTCCGGCGGCACGACCCACCGCGTGTGATAACCGCTGCTCACCGCTGCTCCTCCCGGTCGTAGACGTCGTGGTCGGCGGCGGGCAGATGCTCGGCCTCACACACCTTCTGAGCCCGCCGTGCCCGCTCGACCTGATCCGTTTCGCGGTTCCTAGTCTTACGGAAGACCGTCAGCAGCACAGCCCTCCGCCCGGGTGCGAGCCAGTACGTGATCCGCATCGGCCCGACCCGCAGTTCCCGCAGTCCGCCGCCGAGGTGGCTGGAGAGCGGGAACGGCAGGAGTTCACCGTCCTCGGCCAATCGATCCGCCGCGCGCTCGACCGCACGGTACTCGGGGAGCGGACACTGCCGCAGCCACTCGCGTACCTCGGGTTCGATCTCGATCGAGTAGCCCGCTGCGGGCCCGCCACCGGCCATGCGTCCCCCCTCTGCTCCGCTAGGGAGCAACGCCCGGCCGGGGCGGGGGTTACGGGGTCAGGTCTTCGCGCTGTCGCGGGCGAGGGCGACCAGGCGGGAGATGGCGCGGAGGTACTTCTTGCGGTAGCCGCCGCGGAGCATGTCGTCGGGGAAGACCTGGTCGAAGGGGAGGCCGGAGGCGGTGATGGGGAGCTCGCGGTCGTACATGCGGTCGGCGAGGACGACCAGGCGCAGGGCGGTGGACTGGTCGTCGACCTGGCGGACGCCGCGCAGGCAGACGGCGGTGACGTCGTCGAGCAGCGCGCCGTAGCGGCTGGGGTGGACGGCGGAGAGGTGGGCGAGGAGGGTGTCGAAGTCGTCCAGGGAGGCGCCGGGGGTGCGGGCGGCGACGGCGTCGACGGCCGCGTCGGGGTAGGGCGGCGGGGCGTCCGGGAGGCCGCGGTGGCGGTAGTCCTGGCCGTCGATCCGCATCGGGCGGAAGTGCGCGGACAGGCCCTGGATCTCGCGCAGGAAGTCGGCGGCGGCGAAGCGGCCCTCGCCGAGCTTCTCCGGCAGGGTGTTCGAGGTGGCGCAGAGCTTGACGCCGTTGTCGACGAGGCGGGTGAGCAGCGTGGAGACCAGGACGGTGTCGCCCGGGTCGTCGAGCTCGAACTCGTCGATGCACAGCAGCGTGTGCTCGGAGAGGGTCCGGACGGCCTGCTGGAAGCCGAGCGCACCGACCAGGTTGGTCAGCTCGACGAAGGTGCCGAAGGCCTTGGGGCCGGGGGCGGCGTGCCAGAGCGAGGCGAGCAGGTGGGTCTTGCCGACGCCGTAGCCGCCGTCGAGGTACACGCCGGCCGGGCCGGTGGGCGCCGGGGCGGAGCGGCGGAACCAGCTGCGCTTGGGCGCGGAACCGTTTCCCCCGCCGAGGGTGGTGGCGAACTGCTCCAGGACCTGGACGGCCTCGTACTGGCTGGGCTGGTTCGGGTCCGGAATGTACGTCCCGAAGCTCACGTCGGAGAACCGGGGCGGCGGGACCATCTCGGCGACCAGCCGCTCGGCGGGCACGACGGGGCGGCGGTCGGCGAGCGCGATCGGGGAGCCGGCCGCGCTCGCGGCGGCTATGGACTCGGTCGCGGTGTCGGGGCGGGGGGCTGCTGGCACGTTAGTAGAGGGTACGCCTGGTCCCAGGCCCCTCGGGACGGCGGCCGGTGGAAGACTGAGGGCATGCAACAGTTGATCAGCCCGCTGGGCGAGCCGGTCGCCGACCCGGCCTCGCTGGAGTCGCTCGCCGCCGTCTACGCGTACCCCGACCAGGTGAATCGGGGGCGGCCCTGGCTGCGCGCCAACATGGTGGCCGGTCTGGACGGCGGGGCGAGGCTGGAGGGCCTCTCGGAGGGCCTGTCCGGGGACGCCGACAAGCGGATCTTCGGTGTGCTGCGCGCGCTGTCGGACGTGGTGCTGGTGGGCGCGGAGACGGTCCGCGCGGAGGGCTACCGGCCGGCCCGGGCCCGGGCCGAGTTCGCGGCGGCGCGGGCGGCGGCCGGGCAGGCCCCGGCTCCGGCGATCGCGATCGTGAGCCGCTCGCTGACCCTGGACCTGACCGCGCCGCTGTTCACCGCCCCGCTGGTCAGGACGGTGGTGATCACCACCGCGGACGCGCCCGAGGAGCGCCGCCGGGCGGTCGCCGAGGTGGCCGACCTGGTGCTCGCCGGGGAGGGGTCGGTGGACCTGCGGGCGGGCGTGTCGGCGCTGGCGGAGCGGGGCTGGACGCGGTTGCTGAGCGAGGGCGGCCCGCGGCTGCTGGGGCAGCTGGCGGCGGCGGGTCTGCTGGACGAGTTGTGCCTGTCGCTGGCTCCGCTGATCACGGGCGGCGACGCGCCGCGCATCATCCGCGATGCGCAAATGCCTGACGTGCAGCGGATGCGGCTGGTCTCATTGATGGAGCAGAAAGGATTCCTCTTCACCCGCTACCTGCGTCCGCCGACCCCGTGACCGACGGGTCGTGATCCCGTTAATGCGATGCCGGGGCCCGGGGGCCGGCCACTGGAAGGGACTCACGTGTTCAAGACGGTACTGATGATCGAAAAGGCTCTCTCCGACGCGGACGTGGAACTCGTCACCACGCTCCACAGCGACGAGAAGGTCTCCTTCGTCGTCCTGATGCAGCCGCGCGGCAAGCAGGACGAGCTGCTGCGGGCGCTGGACGACGTGGCGCTCGGCCACCTCGACAAGGTGGTGCACGAGCACGACGAGTCCGAGTCCGGGCCGACCGTGGCCACCGAGTCGCTCGAACACAGCCTGCGCCACCTGCGCACGGCCGGGGCCGAGGCGGTCGGCGAGCTGGTCGAGGAGAAGCCGCTGGACCGGCTGCGGACGGCGGTCGAGGAGCACCGCGCGGACGAGGTGGTGGTGCTCACCTCACCGCACTTCGTGGAGGAGTTCTTCCACCGCGACTGGGCCTCCCAGGCCCGGCACAAGGTGGGGGTCCCGGTGCTGCGGCTGTTCGCCAGCGACTCCTAGGGATCCCGGCCGGTGGTGCAGAATCGTCCTTGCGGTCCGCCCGCGAGGACGATTCCCCATCCCGTCCGCCCGACCATTCCGCCCCCGCCCTACGGAGCCCCGCCTTGAACGACGCCGCGCACGACCTGCACGCCCCGCACTTCATCGGCATCGGCGGCGCCGGGATGTCCGGCCTGGCGAAGATCCTCGCGGTGCGCGGCGCCAGCGTCTCCGGCAGCGACTCCAAGGAGTCCGAGACCGTCCTCGCGCTGCGCGCCCTCGGCGCGACCGTGCACGTCGGCCACGCCGCCGAGCACGTGCCGGACGGCACCAGCAGCGTGGTGGTCTCCAGCGCGATCCGCGCCGACAACCCGGAGCTGGCCGCCGCCCACGAGCGCGGCATCCCGGTGGTGCACCGCTCCGACGCGCTGGCCGCCCTGATGGGCGGCCGCCGGGCGCTGGCGGTGGCCGGCACCCACGGCAAGACCACCACCACCAGCATGCTCGCCGTCGCCCTCGGCGAGCTGGGCCTGGACCCGTCCTACGCGATCGGCGGCGACCTCGACGCGCCCGGCTCCAACGCCCACCACGGCGTCGGCGAGATCTTCGTCGCCGAGGCGGACGAGAGCGACCGCAGCTTCCACAAGTACGCGCCCGAGGTGGCGATCGTGCTCAACGTGGAGCTGGACCACCACGCCAACTACGCCTCGATCGAGGAGATCTACGAGTCCTTCGAGACCTTCGTCGGCCGGATCACCCCCGGCGGCACCCTGGTGGTCTCCGCCGACCACGACGGCGCCCGCGAGCTGACCGCCCGGGTGGCCGGCCGCGAGGGCCTCACCGTGGTGACCGTCGGCGCCGCCGAGGACGCCGACGTCCGGGTCCGCTCGGTGGTCGCCCGCGGCATGACCAGCGAGGTCACCGTCGAGCTGGACGGCGTCGAGCTGTCCTTCACCGTCTCGGTGCCCGGCCGGCACTACGCGCACAACGCGGTCTCCGCGCTGGCCGCCGGCGTCGCGCTGGGCGTCCCGGCCGCCGACCTGGCCAAGGCCCTCGGCGCCTACACCGGCGTGCGGCGCCGCCTCCAGCTCAAGGGCGAGGCCGGCGGCGTCCAGGTGATCGACTCCTACGCCCACCACCCCACCGAGATGACCGCCGACCTGGAGGCGATCCGGGAGGGCCTGGAGGGCGAGGGCCGGGTGCTGGTGGTCTTCCAGCCGCACCTGTTCAGCCGCACCCAGCAGCTCGCCGAGGAGATGGGCCAGGCCCTGGCGCTGGCCGACGCCTCGGTGGTGCTGGACATCTACCCGGCCCGCGAGGACCCGATCCCCGGCGTGACCAGCGAGCTGATCATCGACGCCGCCCACCGGGCCGGCGCCGACGTCACCGCCGAGCACTCCTTCGCCGCCGCCCCCGCCGTGCTGGCCGGCCTGGCCCGCCCCGGCGACCTGCTGCTCACCATGGGCGCCGGCGACGTCACCAACCTGGGCCCCGCCATCCTGGAGGAGATCCGGGGAAGCGTGCAGCACCTCTCGAACGTTGCCTCCAACGTCTGACGTACCCCGACCGGGAGCCGTGATGAGCTACGAGATCGAGAAGACCGAGGCCGAGTGGCGGGACGAGCTGAGCCCCGAGGAGTACCACGTGCTCCGCGAGGCGGGCACCGAGCGCCCGTTCACCGGTGAGTACACCGACACCAAGACCGTCGGCGTCTACGGCTGCCGGGCCTGCGGCGCGGAGCTGTTCAGCTCCGAGACCAAGTTCGACAGCCACTGCGGCTGGCCGTCGTACTACGCGCCGCTGGCCGGGGACCGGGTCCAGTACATCGAGGACACCACGCTCGGCATGCGCCGGGTCGAGGTGCGCTGCGCCCGCTGCGGCGGGCACCTGGGCCACGTCTTCGAGGGCGAGGGCTACGGCACGCCGACCGACCAGCGGTACTGCATCAACAGCGTCTCGCTGACGCTGAAGCCGGCCGAGTAGCGCCGGCCGGTCGCGCCGCGAGGGCCCGGGTTTCCGTACGGACGGACACCCGGGCCCTCGTGCGTCCCGGGCCGCTGGAGCCCGGGCCGCCGGGACTCGGACCGGCAGGGTTCGGGCCGCCAGGGCTCAGGCCGTCGGGGCGAAGCGGACCGGGAGGTGGACCAGGGCCCGGTGGAACGGGCCGGGGCGCCAGAGCAGGTCCTCGGCCGGGGTGGCCAGTTCGAGGTCGCTGAGCCGGCTGGTCAGCTGCTCGATCGCGGTGATCGCGATCAGCAGCGCCGGGTCGCGGGCCGGGCAGCCGTGCGGGCCGGCCGCCCAGGCCAGGTGGGCGCTCTCGCCGCTGCGCAGCTCGGTGCCGTCGGTGGGCGGCGCGGCCTGCGAGTTGGCGGCCGCGTAGGAGACCAGCACCAGGGTGCCGGCCGGGATCTCCCGGCCGTGGAAGGTGATGTCGTAGCGCGGGTAGTGGGCGGAGAGGTTGGCCAGCGGCGGCTCGTGCCAGAGCACCTCGTCGATCGCCTGGTAGGCGGTCATCGCGCCGCCGATGAGGGAGCCGGCGTAGCGGGCGTCGGTGAGCAGGCGCAGCAGGGCGTTGCCGATCAGGTTGGTGGTCGGCTCGTGCCCGGCGATCATGGTGAGGGTGATCTGCCGGATCACCTCGTCGTCCTCCAGCCCGGCCGGGTGGGTGACGAACCAGGAGGTGAGGTCGTGCCGGGGCCGCTCGCGCCGCTCGGCGACCATGGCGGTGACCACCGCGACGAGGTCCCCGTACGCGACGACGGCCTTCTCGGTGGACTCGATCATCCCGGCGATCCCGGCGACCAGCCGGGCGCTGTGCTCCTCGGGCACGCCGAACCAGGTGGTGAGGACGAAGGCCGGCAGCTGGCGGGCGTACTCGGCGATCAGGTCGGCGGTGCCGGCCGCCTCGAAGCGGTCGACCAGCTGGTGGGCGACCTCGGCGACCCGGCGCTGGAGCCGGTGCGGTTCGAGCAGGGCGAGGCCGTCGGTGATCACCGCGCGGTAGCGCGCGTGCACCTCGCCGTCGCTGAACAGGGCGGTCGGGCGGTAGCCGAGCACCGGCAGCAGCGGGTTGTCGGGGGCGACGGTGCGCTGCCAGGCGCGGGAGTCCTTGGAGAAGGTGTCGGTGTCGCGCAGCAGGTCCAGGGCGGCCTGGTAGTCGGTGACCAGCAGGGCCTCGACGCCGGGCGCGATCTCCACCGGGGCGACGGCGCCGTAGCGGCGCAGCCGGTCGTAGACCAGCTGCGGGTCGGCGGCGAAGACCGGGCCGTAGATCGGGGTCGGGCGGGTGTCGGTGGTCACGGGCGCTCCTCGGCGGCGGAGGCGGCAGGGACGGTCGCTACCTGGTCTGCGGGGTCGGGGGCGTTCGCGGGGGCCGCGGGCAGGCCGTCGAGGACGTGCTCGGCCAGCGCGATCAGCGCGTCCAGGCTGGCGCCGCGCTCGCGGGCGTCGCAGAGCAGCAGCGGGGTGGTGGGGTGCAGGTCCAGGTGGGCGCGCAGCACCTCGATCGAGTGGACCGGCGCGTCCGGGAAGCAGTTGACGGCGACGGCGTAGGGCAGGCCCTGCTCCTCGACCATGTCCATGATCTCGAAGGAGTCGGCGAGCCGGCGGGTGTCGGCGAGCACCAGCGCGCCGAGGGCGCCGCGGGCGATGTCCTGCCAGAGCGGGAAGAAGCGGCGCTGGCCGGGGGTGCCGAACATGTAGAGCACGAGGTTGCCGGGCAGGGTCAGCCGGCCGAAGTCGACGGCGACCGTGGTGGTGGCCTTCTCGGGCAGGCCGGCCAGGTCGTCCACCGGCCGTCCGGTCTCGGTCATCGCCTCCTCGGTGTGCAGGGTGGCGATCTCGGAGAGGGTGCGGATGAGCGTCGTCTTGCCGACCCCGAACGGGCCGGCCACCACCAGCTTCATCAGCGTCTGGTCCCGGTCGGGCAGGTAGCCCACCCGGCTCGGCCGGTCGGCCGGGCTACCGGAGCGCACGGAGTCCAACGAGGAGCCTCTCGACGATGGAGCGGTCGGTCTGCTGGGCGCGCGGGATCGGCGCGCGGGCGCGCAGGCAGCCCGCCTCGACCAGATCGGCCGCGAGGAAGACGGTGGCGCTGACCGGCAGGCACAGGTGCGCGGCGGCCTCCACCACGGTCAGCGCACCGGGGCGCAGCAGTTCCCAGAGCCGCTGGTGTTCGGGTTCCAGCTCGCGGGGCGGTTCGGTGCGGTCCGCGAACAGCACGGTGAGCCGGTCGAAGCCGGCGGTGCCGGGGCGGCTGCGGCCGCCGGTGGCCAGGTAGGCGGGCACCATCCGCCTGCGGGGTACGGCGGTCATGATCGGACGGTGGTGTCCTGCTGCCGGCTCGGACTCGCGAGGGCACGGCCCAGGGCGGCGACCTGCACCTGCATCTGGTAGGCCACGTTGCCGAGTTGGGCCTCCGGGGAGGTGAACACGGCGAGCGAGGTGTTCTCCCCGGCCGGGACGACGACGGCGTAGCCGAGGTCGGACTCGACGACGGTCTGGGCCAGCCGGGGCCGTTCGGTGTCGGTGAAGGCGCTGGTGAACGCGCGGGCGGCGGCGTGCACGGTGGCGGTCATCGCGGCGACCCGCTCGGCGGAGGCGCGGTCGAGCCCGTCGGAGGCTCCCTCGACGAGGCCGTCACCGGTGGCGATGACCGCGTGCAGCACCCCCGGCAGCTCCAGCAGCGGGGTCAGCACCCACGAGATCTCGTCGGTGGTGGTCGGGCTGGGCGTGCTGGTCACTGCTCGGCTCCTTCGGGGGTCGGGGCGGGCGGACGGACGGTGGTGCGGGCACCGGTGTCGCGGGCGGCCGCGGTCGGGCCGCTCCCGCCGGTCGGGCTGGATTCGCTGGCCGGGCTGGTCCCGGCGGTCGCGCTGGACCCGCCGGTCGTGCTGGTCCCGCGGGCGGCCTGTGCCACGGCGGCGCGGCCGGAGTCGGTGCCCTCCTGGAGCGCCTGCCAGTGGGCGGCGGCGCGCTCGGGCGTCCGCTCGGGGGCCCGGGCGGGCGGCTCGGCCGGTGCGGCGGACGGCCTGGCGGCGGGCTCGGGGGCGCCGGGGCCGTCGGCGGTGACCGGTCGGCGGCGCCGCCGGCTGGGCAGGCCGGTGCCGTCGTCGACCGGGTCGGCGGGGCCGGCCGGCGCGTCGGGCACCGCGTGGATGGCGGGCGCGGGGTGCGGGCCCGGCTGGTTGTGCCGGTCGGCGAGCGGGGGCGGCCCGTCGCCCTCGTCGGCGTCGCGCATCGGCGGGACGGCCTGGACGGTGGGCGCGGGGGCCGGGCCGGCGCCGGCCCGCAGCGGCAGCGGGGTGAGCACCGACAGCGGCTGCTCGTCGTCGACGACGGTCACCAGCGCGGCCGGGATGCGCAGGATGGTGCGCATCCCGCCGTACGGCGAGGGCTCGATGTGGCAGGAGAAGCCGTACTGGCGGGCCAGTTTGCCGATCACCGCGAAGCCGGTCTTGGGCGGGTTGCCGAGTTCGGTGAGCAGGACGTCGGGCGGGCCGGCCAGCAGTCGGCGGGCCCGGCGCAGCTGGTCGTCGTCCATGCCGATGCCGCTGTCGTCGATGATCACCAGCGCGCCGCGGCCGCCCTGCTGGACGGTGACCGGGATGTCGGTCTCCGGGTGCGAGTAGGCGGAGGCGTTGGCGAGGAGTTCGGCGACGGTGATGGCCAGCGGCTCGGCGGCCCGGGCGACCACGGCGAGCCGCTGCTCGCGCAGGTGGTTGGCGACCTTGATCCGGGCGTAGCCGGGCACCCGGGAGAGCGCGCCGACCACCACTTCGGCGAGCGGGGAGTCGGTGCGGGCCAGGCCGGGCCAGGCTTCGCAGAGCACGGCGACGGTCTGGATCCGGCGCAGCGCGACCTCGTTGCGGAAGTCGACCTCCAGCAGCCGGGGGTCGTCGTTGTCGTGCTGGAGCTGCTGGACCAGGCTCTGGATCTGGTAGAGCAGCGTCTGGATCCGGGAGGTGGCGCCGCGCATGGCGGCGCGGGCGGCGGCGTCGACGCGTTCGCGCTCGTCGGTGAGGGCGGCGGAGGCGGCGTCCAGGACGGACTGCAGCGCCCGGACGGCCTCGGGGCCGACGGCCTGCGAGTCCAGCGGGCCGACCAGCGGGGCGTTGGCGTGGCTGAGCCGGACGGCGGTGGCGGCGACCCGTTCCTGGGCGAGGTGGCCGATCTCGGCGAGCAGGGCGGCGGTGTGCTCCTCGGCGGCGGTGAGCCGCCGTTCGGCCTCCCCGGCCCGGGTGCTCGCGGCGGCGGCCCGCTGGTCGGTCTCCCGGGTGGCGTCCTCGGCGGTGCGGGCTCGGCTCTCGGCCTCCCGGGTGCGCTCCTCGGCGGCCCGGTAGCGGCTCTCGGCGTGGTGGGTCTCCTCGGTGGCGCGCCGGGCGGCCTCCTGTGCCTCGCGCAGTTGCTGCTCGGCGCGGGCCAGCCGGCCTTCGGCGGCGCGGGCGCGTTCCTCGCCGTGGCCGCGGGCGGTCTCGGCGGCGACCGCCCGGGTGAGGGCCCGGGCCCGGCCTCGGGCGAGCACGCCCGCCGTCGCGGCGGCGACCAGCGCCAGGGCGATCAGCGCAATCTGCGTCATCGAAGTCCTCGGGAGTCCTCTGGGGGTCCTGGCTGGTCGGCTGCTGCCGGGCCGGGGGCCGGTGGTGGTCCAGCCCGGGCGCGGCGGGCGTTCAGTCCCGGGCGTTCAGTCCCGGGCGGCGGCGCGCGGGCGCGGGCTGCGGGCGGCGTCCTCCGCCAGTTCGCGGGCCACCTGGGCGACCTGGCCCATGGCCTCCAGGACGTTCGGCACCTCGGTGCCGTCCAGGTGCCGGTACTCGGCGGCGACGGTGAGCACCAGCCGCTCGGGCAGGCCGAGTTCGGGGTGGCGCTGCTCGGCGATCACCCGCCGGGCGGCGTCCAGCGCGGGGATCCCGGCGGTGTGCAGGGCGTGCGCGCGCTCCCGGACGTACGTCAGGTAGGCGATGTGGTGGCGGACGCCGTCGCGGTCGAGCACGGGGCCGTGGCCGGGGACGAAGATCTCGGCGCCGGTGGCCAGGATCCGCTCGCAGGCGGTGATCACGTTCTCCAGCGGGCCGGCCCAGTGCACCGGGTGGTCGCCCGGGTACTCGGGGGTCGAGCCGAAGATCACGTCGCCGGTGAAGACGGCGCGCTGGTACGGGAGGTGGACGATCAGGTCGCCGCCGGTGTGGGCGGCGGGCAGGCCGGTCACCTGCACCGGGTACTCCCCCACCCGCAGTTCCAGCTCGCCGGTGAAGACGGTGTCCGGGTGCACGGGGTCGGTGGCGGACCAGTCGAACCGTCCGAAGTGCTCTCTGAGGTAGCCGCCGAGCGGGGAGTCCGGGTCGCCGCCGACGACGAGGGCGTGCTGCTGCTGCGGGGTGGGCTCGTAGTGGATGTGCTCCAGCGCCTCGCGGGTGGAGATCACCTCGGCGTCCGGGACGACTCCGGCGCCCCACAGGTGGTCGCCGTTGGCGTGGGTGACGATCACCCGGTCGACCTCGACCCCGGCCGGCAGCAGGCGGCGGCTGGCGGCGAGGAACTCCCCGGCCAGGGTGGGGTCGTAGGGGGTGTCGATCCAGAGCGCGGTCTTCGCCGAGGCCAGCAGCCCGCAGTTGGCCAGGCCCCAGCCCCGCTTCGGGGGGAGCCACACGTACAGGCCCTCGGCAATCGCGCTCACGTTCGCACGGTTGATCGTCATGTGCGCGATTATGCCCAAAGTGTGTCAGGGGCGGGGCAAAACCTGTACGGCCGCCAGGAGTTACTGCCCCAGACTCTCCCGAGCTGTCCGGTTTCGCCCCCTGTGGTCGAGACCAATCGTCTCAACCGTCGGGACGACCCGTGGACACCTCGCCCCGGAATCCCGACGGGACGTCGGACCGGGGCGCGGGCAGGGTGCGGCAGACCTCGACCGTGACGTCGACGGTGTCCAGGCCTATCACCCGCCCCTCCACCGCGACGAATCCTTTCTCCCCCGAGCGGAAGAGCGCCGCCAGCGGGGAGTTGCGGCTCGCCGCGGTCAACGCCTCCACCGCCATCGCGGAGCCGAAGGCGAACACCCCGCAGAGCACGATGCAGGGCGCCTGCCGGGGCGTGCGGGTCACGAAGATGAAGCCGTGGTCGCGGATCAGCTCCCCGGCCGGGTTGTACAGCGCCTCGAAGGTCATTGCGCCCCACCGGGCACGGGCCTCGTCCGGGTACTCGATGGCGAAATCCGGGAACACCGCGTCCAGCACGCCGCCGGAATAGGAGTTGACGCTCGGGCCCCCGATCGAGAACGTCGGCATCCGCGGATCCTGCGCGCCGGCCACCACCAGCTCGATCGTCGCCTTCCGGTTGACCTTCCGCAGCAGGTCGGTGAGCCCCGCTATCGCCCTGGCCTCGGCCATCGGCATGAACAGCACGTTCTTCGGCCCGCGGCTGGTCAACTGGCAGCCGTCCGTGGTGAAGGCGAACTCCGCGACCTCGATGCTCGGCGTGATGATCTGCACCCGGCTGTACGGCGCCAACAGCGCCCGCAGGAAGCCGTAGCGCAGGAACAGTCTGGTCCGGGCGAGGGAGCGGGCCGCGAGGAAGCCGATCACGGCCGGAACCGATGCGATGAACACCTGGAGCAGGATCTCCATATCATCCCCACGGAGAAAGACTCGACCACGAACTGTGTGCCCTGGTTAAGTCCCCTCCGTGGCCGGAAATACCCCCCTCGCGGCAATTCCGACCGTCAGGATTGCCGCACCCGGCGTCACTTCAGGCGCTTGATCCCCTTGCGCTCCCCGGCGCACCGCTCGTACCCCAGCCACGCGTTGATCGCGAGCATCGGCGCATTGGTCTCGTCGTTGGAGGTGTACGCGCGCCGGTAGCCCGCCCCGGCCGCCAGGCGCAGCGACTCCAGCTTGGCCAGCTTGCTCAGCCCGCGCCCGCGGAACTCCCGGCGGCAGGCGGTGAACGCGGACCAGTAGCGGTCCACCCCGTCGGTCTGCGCCATGCTGAACGCGGCCGGTTCGCCGTCCACCACGGCGACGACGGTCAGCGCCCGGTCCAGGTCCGGCCGGGCCCAGTCGCCCCGCAGCCAGTCCTCGTACTCCAGGGCGTCCATCGGCACCTCGCCGGGCTCGTCCCGGACGGCGTCCGCCTCGACCAGGAACAGCGGGCGCGGGTCGGCCGCCCAGTCGGCGGCCGGGCGCAGCTCGACACCGGCCGGCCGTACGGGCGCCTGCGGCAGCGGCAGCGCCAAGTCCCGTCCGCCGAACTGCGCCGCGCGCCCGAGCTCGTAGCCCCGGGCGGCGGCGAAGGCCAGCGAGGCGGGCTCGTCGTCCAGCCAGGTGTGCAGCTCGCTCACCCCGTGCCCGGCCAGGTGCCGTTCGGCCGCGGCCAGCAGCGCGGTCGCCGCGCCGCGCCGCCGGAACCCCGGCAGCACGCTGCCGTTGGCGTACCCGACGCCGGCGGTCGTCGTCCCGAGCACCGCCGCACAGCGCACCGCGCCGACCACCCGGCCGTCCAGCTCGGCGACGAAGGTGCGGAAGTGCTCGCCCGGACTCTGCCGGCCGTTCATCCAGAGCAGGGCCTCGGAGGTCATCACCAGGTGCTCGCGCCCGGCCCGGTGGGCGGCGGCCACGGCCTCGGCGTCGTCGGGACAGAAGTCACGGATCGTCAAAGAAGTCATGGGTTCCCACGCTAGCCCCGCCCGCCCGTCCGGCGCCTGCGAATTTTCCCTCGCCGGTGCGCCTCACCTGCGGCAACGGCCCCGGCTTGGGACCAAAGTCCCTCACCCCCGCGGCGGCAAGCTCAAATAATGCTCTGAGAAGACCGGGCGGGGCTTGGCAGCCGCCCCACCCGGGGACATCCTCAGCAACACGGCCGCGCGGTCCTGGCGACGAAGCCCGCACCACCCGACGGCCTCCCCACCCGGCCCTCCGAAAGGGGGCGAACCGATGACCTCCCCTGCCCTGGACCTGCCCGGCTCCGCCACCCCGGCGCGGGGCGGCGCACCCCGCCTCGGCGTCGGCCTCGGCTGGCGCAGCGAGATCGACACCGTCGTCGAACGCCAACCCGGCCTGGACTGGGTCGAGGTGGTCGCCGAGAACATCTGCGCCGACCACCTGCCCGAGTCCCTGACGGTCCTGCTCGCCCGTGGCGTCACCGTCATCCCGCACGGCGTGGCGCTCGGCCTCGGCGGCGCCGACCTGCCCGACCCCGCCCGGCTCGCCAAGCTCGCCGGGGCGGCGCTCGCCCTCGGCTCCCCGCTGGTCACCGAACACCTGGCGTTCGTCCGGGCCGGCGGCCTGGAGGCCGGCCACCTGCTGCCCGTCCCCCGCACCCGGGACTCGCTGCGGGTGATCGCCGAGAACGTCCGGATCGCCCAGGACCAACTCCCGGTGCCGCTCGCGCTGGAGAACATCGCCGCCCAGCTGGCCTGGCCCGACGACGAGCTGACCGAGGGGCAGTTCCTCGCCGAACTGGTCGAGCGGACCGGCGTCCGGCTGCTGATCGACGTCGCCAACCTGCACACCAACCGGGTCAACCTCGGCATCGACCCGGCCGCCGAACTGGACCGCCTGCCGCTGGAGGCGCTCGCCTACGTCCACGTCGCCGGCGGCACCCTGGTCGACGGCGTCTGGCACGACACCCACGCCCACCCCGTCACCGAACCGGTGCTGGAGGTCCTGGCCGAACTCTGCGCACGGGTCGCACCACCCGGCGTCCTGTTGGAACGGGACGCCGCCTTCCCGCCGCCCAGCGAGCTGGCCGGCGAACTGGACGCCATCCGCCGGGTGCTGGAGGGGAGCACCCCGCGGACGGCCCCACCGGCCCCCCGCACCGAGCCCCGGGAGACTGCGGCGGGCGCGTGCCCGAGCGGCACCCGCGCCCGGCTGGCGCGGCGCCAGGAGGACCTGCTCGCCGCACTGGTGGCCGGCGGGCCAATCCCGCCCGGCTTCGACCCGGACCAGGTCCGCGCCCAGTCCACCGGCCTGGCCACCAAACGGCGGGACACCGTCGCCAAGGTGGCCCCCGAACTGCCCCGCCTGCTCGGCCGGCCGTACGGACCGCTGTTCCTCGACTACGCCCGCCGGCACCCGCAGACCGGCGGCTACCGCACCGACGCCCGGGCCTTCGCCGCCTGGGCACTCGCCGACGGCGGCCCGCTCGCCGCCGACCACCGCCGGGCCCTGGAGCAGTGGCTCCACCCGGCCGCCGAGCGGCCGCCCGGCGCGTTCGCCCGCCTGCGCCGAGCCCTGCGGCACTGAGCAGGCACTGAGCAGGCACTGAGCAGGCGATGAGCACCCGTCTTCACCGCACACCTTCGGGGGGGAACCCGCCCATGTGGCACAACACCTACTTCGTCATCCCCGCCGTCCTGCTGGTGGCGGCCTCGCTGTACGCGGCCCGGACCAAGCATCGGGTCGGCCAGGTCACACACGTCCGGGGCCTGCCGGGCCGCGGCCTGCCGCTGATGGACACCGCCTTCCTGTCCGGCGGCCCCGGCCGGGTCTTCGACACCGCCCTGATCCGGATGCACCTCTCCGAGCGGGCCGTGATCAGCCGCGCCGGCCTGGTCACCCTCACCGGGCACAAGCCGTACGACGCCGTCGACCAGGCCGTCCTGGACGCCGTCGGCCCGGGCGGCAGCCGTGAACTCGCCCCGCTGCGCCGGGCCGTGATGCGCTCCGCCGCCGTGCAGGAGATCGGCAACCGGCTCGCCGACCGTGGCCTGATGCGCCGCCCCGAGCGGCTGCGGCGGGCCCGCACCGCCCGGCGGCTGCTCTGGCTCGCGCTGCTCGGCGTCGCCGTCTCGACCGTCCTCGCCCACGTGCTGGACGACGGCGGCGCCGGCTCCGACCACCCCGCGCCGTGGGTCCCGGTGGTGCTCCTGGTCTTCGGCGGGATGAGCCTGCTCGTCACCTGGCCGGTCAAGGGCCGGATCACCCCGGCCGGGCGGCGCCAGCTCTCCCTGATGAAGGTCGGCACGCCGTGGACGCCGAGCGCCGGCCTGTCGCCGAAGACGACCGGCGGCGTGCTGCTGGGCGCCCTCGCGCTCGGCGGGCTGGCCGCCGCCGGGCTGGAGGACGACGAGCTGCAGTCCGCGATGCTGGCCGCGGCCGCCCAGGACGAGGCGATGAAGTCGGCCGCCGCGAGCTCCTACGCCGCCTCCTCCTCGACGGGCTCCTCCAGCAGCTTTCCCCCCAGCTCGTGCAGCTCGTCCGGGTCCTCCTGCGGGGGCTCCACGGCCTGGTGCGGCTCCTCCCACTCCGGCTCCTCCGGCTGCGGGGGAAGCAGCAGCAGCTGCGGATCCTCGTCCTCCAGCTGCGGCTCCGGCTCCAGCAGTTGCGGCTCCTCCTCGTCGAGCTGCGGGTCGTCCTCGTCCAGTTGCGGGTCGTCCTCGTCGAGCTGCGGTGGCGGCGGCGGCTGCGGCTCCTGACGTCACAGTTCGGTATCGCGGTCCGGGAAGCCGTTCCCCGCGCCGTCGGCCCAGGCATACAACAAGCCCATGTGGTTGCTGTTCCTGATACCGGCGTGCGTCGCGGCGGTCCTCTCGTGTCTCCGGCTGGTCCGGACGACCGCCACCGCCGACGCCCTGGCCGAGGCGGACGGCCTGCGCCCGCCCGAGGCCGTCGGGATCGGGCTGTACGAGACGGCCTACCTGGCCGGCGGCCCGGACCGGGTGGTCGAACTCGCCCTCGTCCTGATGGCCGGCCGGGGCCGGCTGCACCTGGCGCACACCGGCTGGACGACGGTGGTCGACCCCCGGGGCCGCAGCCGCCTGGAGCGCGCGGTCATCGTCACCGTCGGCGCCGACGGCCAGTGCCGCACCGACGGGCTGCGCCAGGCGATGGCCGAGCACCCGACCGTCCTGGAGATCGGCGCCCGGCTCTCGCTGGCCGGCCTGGCCACCCCGGCCCTGGTCCAGCGCAGCACCGTCCTGGTGGTCCGGCAGGTGCGGCACGCACTGCTGCTGACGCTCCTCCTGCTGGCCGCCGCGCTGTCCCTCACCGGCTTCACCGGCGGTGACACCGTCGCCCCGCTCGCCTGGTTCTCGCTGCCGCTGGTGCTCACCTCGGGCACCCTGCTGATGGCCCGGGTCGACGTCTACCCCTACACTCGCTGGGCGTCCCCGGTCGGCCAGGAGGTGCTGCGCGAGGTCCGCCCGGCCCGCCAGCACGGCCTCGCCGACGACGAGGAGCGCGAACTGCTCACCGCCGTCGCCATGAACGGCCCCGCCGTCCTCCCCGACCCCCGCCTGCGCGCCGCCCTCCGCCCCCACCGGACGTAGGAAAAACCGGCTGCGCCCACCCCGCCGACCAGGGCAGACTCCACCCCATGGACGACCGGGACCTCGCCGTACTCGACCGCGCCCGTCACGAGGGGCGGCTGGTCCGGCTACGCCGCACGCTCCCCGGCGCGGACCGGCTGGAGGGCTTCGTCCTCGGCACCGGCCCGGTCTGGACCTTGCTCGCCAACTGTGCCGACCATCGGCTCGACGGCTGGACCGCCGTGCGCACCGACAGCCTGCGCAAGGTCCGCGACCTGGGCGGCCCGGAGACCCTGACCGTCCGGGCACTGCGTCGCAGCGGCCTGTGGCCGGTCCGCCCGCCCGGCGCCGACCTGCCGCTGGACGACCTGCCCGGCCTGATCACCGCCGCCTGCGCCGAGTACGGCCTGATCGCGCTGCACACCGAGCACCACGACCCGGACGCCTGCTGGATCGGCGCGGTCACCTCCCTGCGCCCCGCCTCGCTGCGCCTGCACGAGGTCGACCCCGAGGCGCGCTGGCACCGGGAGCCGACGAAGTTCCGCTTCGCCGACGTCACCCGGGTCGACCTGGGCACCCACTACAACGCGGTGCTGCGCGAGTTCGCCGACGAACGCCCCTGAAACGGCGTGGAGACCGGCCCCCGAACGGGGAACCGGCCTCCACGTACCGTCCGTACGACTCAGGCCAGGCCGTTGAGCAGCTCGCTGACCGGCTTGCGGCGGCCGGTGAAGAACGGCACCTCCTCGCGGACGTGCAGCCGGGCCCTGGAGGGGCGCAGGTCGCGCATCAGGTCGACGATGCGGTGCAGCTCGTCCGCCTCGAAGGCGAGCAGCCACTCGTAGTCGCCGAGCGCGAACGAGGCCACCGTGTTGGCCCGCACGTCCGGGTAGCCGCGGGCCATCTGGCCGTGCTCGGAGAGCATCGCGCGCCGCTCGGCGTCCGGCAGCAGGTACCACTCGTAGGAGCGGACGAACGGGTACACGCAGACGTAGTCGCGCGCGCGCTCGTCGGCGAGGAACGCCGGGATGTGCGACTTGTTGAACTCGGCGGGGCGGTGCAGCGCCATGTTGGACCAGACCGGCTCCAGCTGGCGGCCGAGGCCCGTGCGGCGGAAGCGGTTGTACGCCTCCTGCAGGTCGTCCGAGTCCTCGGCGTGCCACCAGACCATGAGGTCGGCGTCCGCGCGCAGACCGGACACGTCGTACGTGCCGCGCACCGTCACGTCCTTCGCGGCCAGCTGGGCGAACAGCTCGTCCACCTCGGCGGCCAGCGCCGTGCGGTCCTCGGGCAGCGTGCCCTTGAGCTTGAACACCGACCACATGGTGTAGCGGATGACCTGGTTCAGGTCGCGCGCCTTCTTCTTCTCGGGCTGCTGCTCCGGCTGCCGCTCAACGGTCTCAGTCATGCGCCCATTGTCCTCTCCGTGGAACCTTCCCCCGTTGCCGGGGTCAACAGTTTGTCGAGGGCCGCCACCGCGGCGGCCGCCGAGCCGATGCAGGCCGGAATGCCGACCCCGTCGTACGCGGCGCCGCACAGCGCCAGTCCCCCCACGCCGGCGGCCGCCGCCCGGATCCGGGCCACCCGGTCCAGGTGGCCCACCGGGTACTGCGGCAGGCCCGCCCGGAAGCGCGAGACGGCGGTGTCGTACGGCCGGGCGGTCAGGCCGATCGCCTCCCCGAGGTCCGCCAGCGACCGGGCCACCAGCTCCTCGTCCGGCAGCTCCAGCGCCTCCTCCTCCCGGTAGCGGCCCAGCGAGGTGCGCAGCAGGAACGCGTCCGGGGCGGAACGCTCCAGCCAGCCCCACTTGTTGGAGGAGAAGGTCGACGCCTTGATCCGCCGCCCGTCCACCGGCGGCACCAGGAACCCGCTGCCGGCCGGCGGCTCCGCCAGGTCGGCCCGGCGGAACGCCAGGGTCACCAGCGCCATGCCCGCGTACTCGACGGCGTCCAGCTCGGCCGCCGCCGCCGGCGCGTCCGCGCGCAGCAGCCGGGCCGCGGCCGGCGCCGGGACGGCCAGCACCACGGCGTCCGCGTGCAGCACCTCGCCGCCGCCGGTCACCACCCGCCAGCCCCCGGGGGTGCGGCGCAGCCCGTCCACCGACGTACCGGTGCGCAGGTCCACGCCCGCCTTCCGGCAGGCGGCGGCGACGGCCTCCGGCAGGGTGCCGAGCCCGCCGCGCAGGCCCTGGAACACCGGGGTGCCGACCACCTTCGGCCGCGAGGCCAGCTCGTGCACCCCGTCGACCAGCGAGCCGCCGCCCCGCGCGATCGCCAGCAGCTGCGGCACGGCGGCGCGCAGCGAGATCTCCTCGGCCCGCCCGGCGTAGACGCCGCCCAGCAGCGGCTCGACCAGCCGGTCCACCACCTCCTGGCCCAGCCGGTCGGCGACGTAGCGGCCGATCGCCACGTCGTCCCCGACCTCGGTGGCGCCCTCGTGCCGGGCCCGCTCCAGCCCCTCGGCGGTGAGCACCCCGGAGGCCGCCAGCGCGTCCAGATCGCCCGGGACGCCCATCACCTGCCCGCCCGGCAGCGGGCGCAGCGCGCCCCGCGTCCAGATCGAGGCCTTCGCGGTGGTCGGCGGCTCCAACTCCTCGCCCAGCCCGACCGCCCGGGCCAGCTCCACCGCCTCCGGCCGCCGCGCGAGCATCGACTCGGCCCCCAGGTCCACCCGGACCCCGCCGACCTCGCCGCCCCGCAGCTTCCCGCCTACCCGCTCCGACGCCTCCAGCAGCGTCACCCGCGCCCGCACCGGCCCCCCGGCGGCCCCGCTCAGAAAAGCGGCCGCAGCCAGCCCCGCGATCCCACCACCGACGACGACGACCTGTGCATCCGACATGCCTCGCAGTCTCGCAGGTCTTTACACCGGGCCCTCAATCCGCTGCACGCCGCCCGCTCGGCACCAGCCCGTCCAGATCGATCGTGATCGGGAACGGCACCGGGCGTTCGAGTTTGCCGCGGAAGATCCCGGCCGGGACGTAGGAGGACGTCGCCGGCTCCAGCTCGAAGACGTGCACGACCGGCAGGCCGTCCTCCTCCTCGACGATCCAGTAGTGCGGGATCCCGGCCTCGGCGTACTTGCGGACCTTGACCGTACGGTCGCGGTGCGCGGACTCCGGGGAGACGACCTCGACCACGAGCGAGACCTCGCCGGGCGCGAACCAGGTCCGATCGGGGTCGAACTCCGCGTCGGTGACCAGCACATCCGACTCCAGGCGGCTGCGCCGGTCCAGCGTGATCGTCATGCCCCCGGTCGTCCGCTGCCCGGCCGGCACCAGCCCGTCCAGTGCTGCGGTCAGCTGCGACCCGACATGGCTGTGGAAGGACGACTGCGGCCAGCTGCGGAACACCAGGGCGCCGTCGATGAGTTCGGTGTGCTGGGGCGCATCGGGCAGGTGGTCGAGGTCCTCGGCGAACCAGCCTTCGACTCGGGGTGCGTACATCCACTCCGGCAGCTCATCCATGGCCCCAACGTAGCGGATCGGGCACACCCCGTAAGGTCGGTCCATGGAACCGATCGTGGTGAGTGCGTGTCTGGCCGGGGTGCCGTGTCGGTACGACGGGCGGGCGAAGACCTCGCCGGACGTGGTGGGGCTGGTCGAGGCGGGGCGGGCGGTGGTGGTGTGCCCGGAGGGGGCGGGCGGGCTGCCGACCCCGCGCCCTCCGGCGGAGATCGTGGGCGGGGACGGGGCGGACGTGCTGGACGGGCGGGCCCGGGTGGTGGACGCGACGGGCGCGGACTGTACGGCGGAGTTCGTGGCCGGGGCCCGGGCGGCGCTGGCGGCGGCCGAGGCCGCGGGGGCGCGGCGGGCGGTGCTGATGGCGCGCAGCCCGTCCTGCGGCTGCGGGCGGGTGTACGACGGGACGTTCACCGGGGAGCTGCGCCCCGGGGACGGGGTGACGGCGGCGCTGCTGCGGCGGGCGGGCATCGAGGTTGTCCGGTCCGCTGCCGAGCTGTGATCGAGTCGCGACCTTCCGGCGGGGTCCGCCCGGGGCGTTCCTTCGTCCAATGGGGAGATCTCACAACGGACTTGGGGAGGGCTTCGGAATGGGGAGACGGGCAGGGGCGGGGGCGCTGGCGGTAGCGACCGCGGGCGTGCTGCTGGTCGGGGCGTGCAGCGCCGGCGGTGCGGGCCGGGCGGGGGAGGCGGCGAAGGCGGACGCCGTCGCCCCGGCGGCACCTGCGGCACCTGCGGCCGCGCCGAGCGCCGCCGGGACGGCGCCGGCGGCAGGGGCGAGTGCCCAACCGGTCGCGGACAACCGGCTGATCGCGTACACCGCGCAGTTGACGCTGCGGACCGGGGACGTCGCCCAGGTGCTGGCGAAGGCCCGGGAGTTGACGGCGGCCGCGGGCGGCTACGTCGGCGCCGAGTCGGTCTCCGGCGCGGTGGAGGGCGGGCCGGGGGGCGAGACGGGCGGCCAGCTGACGCTGAGGATCCCCTCCGCCGCCTACCAGCAGACGCTGGACCAGCTGGCCGCGCTGGGCCAGGTGGTGTCCCGCAGGAGCCAGGCGGACGACCTGACCCAGCAGGTCGCGGACGTGGCGAGCCGGGTGCAGACCCAGCAGGCGAGCGTGGAGCGGGTGCGGGCGCTGATGGGACAGGCGAAGTCGCTGAGCGAGGTGACCACGCTGGAGGCCGAGTTGAGCCGCCGGGAGGCCGATCTGGAGTCGCTGCAGAAGCAGCAGAAGGAGCTGGCCGGCAAGACCTCGCTCTCGACCGTCACGCTGGACGTGCGCCGTACGGCCGCCTCCCCGACGCCTACCCCGGCACCGCCGAAGGGTGGCGGCGAGGGCTTCGGGGCGTCGGTCGGCTCCGCGCTGGGCGGCGGCTGGCACGTGCTGGTGGCGATCGTGCGCGCCCTGGCGGTGGGGCTCGCGGCGGTGGCGCCGTTCCTGCTGGTGCTGGGCGTCCCGGGGGCGCTGCTGTACCGGCTGTGGCGCCGGCGCCGCCCGGCGGCCGCGCCGCCCCCGGAGTCCGGCCCGCAGGAAGGGCCCGCGGAGGAGTGAGCGAGGACTGAGCGAGGACTGAAACACGGCGGGCTCCCTCCCGGTCGGGAGGGAGCCCGCCGTCGGCGTCAGCGGGCGCTGGCCTCGTGGACGAAGGCGACGAGACGGGAGAGGGCGTCCGGGTCCATGGACGGCAGGACGCCGTGGCCGAGGTTGAAGATGTGGCCGCTGGTGCCGAGGGCCTGGGCGGCGTGCAGCACCTCGCGGGCCTTGGTCTCGACGACCTTGGTGGGGGCGAACAGCACGGCCGGGTCGAGGTTGCCCTGGAGGCCCTTGCCGGGGCCGACGCGCTCGGCCGCGACGTTCAGCGGCACCCGCCAGTCGACGCCGACGATGTCCGCGCCGGCCTGGCCCATCAGGCCGAGGAGTTCGCCGGTGCCGACGCCGAAGTGGATCCGCGGCACGCCGTAGGAGGCGACGGCGTCGAAGACCTTGGTGCTGGACGGCATGACCGAGCGGCGGTAGTCGTCGGGGGCGAGCGAGCCGACCCAGGAGTCGAAGAGCTGGACGGCCGAGGCGCCGGCCTCGATCTGCACCTTCAGGAAGGTGGAGGTGATGTCGGCGAGCCGGTCGACCAGGGCGGCCCACAGCTCGGGCTGCCCGTACATCATGGCCTTGGTGTGCTCGTGGTTCTTGGACGGGCCGCCCTCGACCAGGTAGCTGGCCAGCGTGTAGGGGGCGCCGGCGAAGCCGATCAGCGGGGTCTCGCCGAGTTCGTCCACCAGCAGGCCGACGGCCTCGGTGATGTAGGGGACGTCGTCGGGCTCCAGCGGGCGCAGCCGCTTGAGGTCCTCGGCGGTGCGGATCGGGTCGGCGATGACCGGGCCGACGTTGGGCTTGATCTCGACGTCGATGCCGACGGCCTTGAGCGGCACCACGATGTCGCTGAAGAAGATCGCCGCGTCCACCTTGTGTCGGCGCACCGGCTGGAGGGTGATCTCCTTGACCAGCTCGGGCCGCATGCAGGACTCCAGCATGGGGATGCCCTCGCGGACCTTCAGGTACTCCGGCAGCGAGCGGCCGGCCTGGCGCATGAACCACACCGGGGTGTGCGGCACGGGCTCGTGCCGGCAGGCGCGCAGGAACGCGGAGTCGTGCGCGGCGCCGCGGCGCGCGGGGGTGGGCCGGCCGTCGGGGGTGGCCGCCGTGGTGTCTGCCGTAGTCTCGCTCACGGTCCAAATCTTCGCATGCGCCTCGGGGCGCTCTTCCCGGCCGGTCTCGTCGGTTCCTCCAAGATCTGGCCGGGTTTGCCGTTCCGGCACGCCGCTCGGACGGAAGTTGCGGCCTTAACCGCGGTTTTCGACCTAGTCTTCGGGTCATGGCAGCGGTCGGCGGGCACCCCGCGCAGGGTGGCGGAGCAGGTGGCGGAACAGGTCGGGAGGGGGCTCCGAGCGAGTTCCGGGCCGCCGTGGAGGCCCTCGACGGCGCCCGGCTGCGGCCCGAGATCCAGCTCTCCCCCGCGCCGGCCCCGCGCCGGCTGGCCCCGTACGCGTTCGCGGTGACCGCCTCGGTGGAGGTGGACGGCGAGGAGCTGGCGGACGGCCGGCTGGTGCTGCTGTACGACCCGGCCGGGCAGGAGGCCTGGAACGGGGAGTTCCGGGTGGTGACGATGACCCGGGCGGAGCTGGAGCCGGAGATGGCCGGCGACCCGATGCTCTCGGAGGTCGGCTGGGCCTGGCTGCTGGACTCGCTGCAGGCGCACGGGGCCGGGTACGCGGAGCCGTCCGGCACGGTGAGCCACTGCGCCTCGCAGTACTTCGGCGGGCTGGCGGACCGCCCGTCCTCGACCGAGATCGAGATCCGGGCCTCCTGGACGCCGGCCGACGGCCGGTTCGAGCGGCACCTGGCGGCCTGGGGGGACCTGCTGTGCATCAGCGCCGGCCTGCCGCCGGCCGCGCCGGCCCCGCAGGCGCCGGCCGATGTGCCGTCACTCGGTGGGGTGGTCCCGATGCCCGCGCGGCGGCGTCCTCGTTCGCACTGAGGAGTGGCGCCCCGGGCCGGGCGGCCCCGGCGGCCCCGATGCCACCCCCAGGGCTGACGGAGTGTGACTTCGATCCCGCTCTGGGTCAATTAACCGGTTGAAACCGACCGATCAGCACCAGATCTGATCGATTTTGTGCGAATTCAGGACGGGTCGCATCACTCATATGCGCGATTTGTCCGTATTGTTACTCACTAGATCGTGATCTTTCGCTAAAGCCGGGCACGGTAGCTGCCGAAGCAGACTGTGACCCTTTCCGAACGCGGAACACTCCGACCGCCCCCTCGGGGTTCCGTCCGCCACTCCCCGCAGGAGGCCTGGTGTCGGTCCTTCTTGAGCACCCCGCAAACGTGGTCGCCTACCGGCCGACCAAGCCCACCGCCATGGTGGTCATCGCCGATCCCCGTGTCCGAAACACCGTCACCCGCCATCTGTGGGCGCTCGGCGTCCGGGACGTGATCGAAGTGTCCTCGATCGCCGAGGCCCGCCCCCGGGTCTCCACCCCGCGCGACATCTGCGTCGCCGACGTACACCTGCCGGACGGCTCCGGCCTGACCATCCTGGCCGAGACCCGCGCCGCGGGCTGGCCCAACGGCCTGGCCCTGTCCGCCGCCGACGACATCGGCGCCGTGCGCAGCGCGCTGGCCGGCGGCGTCAAGGGATACGTCGTCACGGGCACCCGCACCAACGTGGCGATGCCCGGCCGCCCGGGCCTGCCGCTCGGCGCCGCCGGGCTGGCCGGGCGGATGCGCCGCCCCGGCATGCCGGGCATGCCGGGCGCCGTGGGTGCGCCGGGCGCCCACGGAACCCACGGAGCCCCCGGTGCGCCCGGCGCGCCGGGCACGCAGCAGTCCGCCTACCGCGAGCTGTCGGGCCGTGAGGTCGAGGTGCTGCGGCTGGTCGCCGAAGGACAGTCGAACAAGGCGATCGGGGTGGCGATGGGCCTGTCGGCACTCACCGTCAAGAGCCACCTCGCCCGGATCGCCCGCAAGCTGGGCACCGGCGACCGCGCGGGGATGGTCGCGGTCGCGCTGCGCACCGGCATCATCCACTGAGTCCTCGGACGGCCCCGCCACGGCGGCCGAGGAGGAACGTTTCCTCCTCGGCCGCCGTAGCCGTGCCCCTCGGCCACCGCCCGGGCCCCGTGGCATAGTCACGGACCCGGTCTGACCAGTCCGACAACACTCCCGGCCGCGAGGACCGTCGTACCCTTGGTGGGTGACCGACGCCGTAGCAGCCATCCCAGAAGAAGCAGCCCCGGTCCCGCTCCTCGAACCGAAGGAGGGGATCCCGCCCGTCGTGGCGGACGAGCAGGCGCTGGCCGCCACCGTCGCCGCCTTCGCCGGGGGCACCGGACCGGTCGCCGTCGACGCCGAGCGGGCCTCCGGCTACCGCTACGGGCAGCGCGCGTACCTCATTCAGCTGCGCCGCGTGGGCGCCGGCAGTGCGCTGATCGACCCGATCGCCTGCCCCGACCTCAGCGGCTTGGGCGAGGCCCTCGCCGACACCGAATGGGTGGTGCACGCGGCCACCCAGGACCTGCCGTGCCTGGCCGAGGTCGGCATGAGACCCCGGCAGCTGTTCGACACCGAGCTGGCCGGGCGGATCGCCGGCTTCGCCCGGGTCGGCCTCGGGCCGATGACCGAGAGCGTGCTCGGGCTGAGCCTGGCCAAGGAGCACTCCGCGGTCGACTGGTCCACCCGCCCGCTGCCCGAGCCGTGGCTGCGCTACGCCGCTCTGGACGTCGAGGTGCTGGTCGAGCTGCGCGACGCACTCGAACAGGAGCTGGACGCCCAGGGCAAGCTCGGCTGGGCCCTGGAGGAGTTCGCGGCGATCGCCGCCGCACCGCGCCCGGCGCCGCGCACCGACCCGTGGCGCCGCACCTCGCAGTTGCACAAGGTCCGCCGGCGCCGCCAGCTGGCCGTGGTGCGCGAGCTGTGGCTGGCCCGGGACCGGCTGGCGCAGGAGCGCGACGTCTCGCCGGGCCGGGTGCTCTCGGACGCCGCGATCGTCAACGCCGCGCTGGCCATGCCGCTGAACATCGCCGCGCTGCAGGGCGTCCAGGGCTTCGGGCCGCGGGTCCACCGGCGCCAGCTGGAGCAGTGGCTGGCGGCCGTCCAGCGGGGCCGGGAAGTCCCGGAGAACCAGCTGCCGCCGGCCTCCGCGCCGCACGACGGGCCGCCGCCGCCGCGGGCCTGGGCCGAGAAGGACCCGGTGGCCGCCGCCCGGCTGTCCGGGGCGCGCGCCGCGGTCGCGGACCTCGCCGAGCGGCACAACCTGCCGGCCGAGAACCTGATCACCCCGGACCTGGTGCGCCGGGTCTCCTGGGAGCCGCCGGCCGATCCGGCCGCCGCGGGCGTGGCCGCCGCGCTGCGCCGGCTCGGCGCCCGGCAGTGGCAGGTCGACCTGGTGGCGCCGGTGATGGCCACCGCGTTCGCCGAGGCCGCGACCGCCCAGGACTGACCTGGAGCGCCTCCGAAGGGGGCGCCGTCCTTGTGACGGCGCCCCCTTCGGCGTATCCGGGGTCCGTCTTTCGAACCCCGCCGGTCGGACGTGTCGCGGGACACACGGGGTGAACCCTCCGTGAGGCCTGGGCAGGTTGGTTACCGACCGGTAGCATGGCGGTGGAGCGGCGCCGCTCGGGTCTTCACCGGCGGCAGCCTGCCCACCTCAAATGTTGGTCCCTGGGAGGAGAGCCCCCGTGCCTCGTACCGCGAGGGACGTCGTCTTCGTCGATGGCGTCCGCACCCCGTTCGGCAAGGCCGGCCCGAAGGGCATCTACCACGAGACGCGCGCCGACGACCTGGTCGTCAAGTGCATCCGGGAGCTCGTGCGCCGTAACCCGAACCTGCCCGTCGAGCGCATCGACGAGGTCGCCATCGCGGCCACCACGCAGATCGGCGACCAGGGTCTGACCATCGGGCGCACCGCCGCCCTGCTGTCCGGCCTGCCCAAGTCCGTCCCCGGCTACTCGATCGACCGCATGTGCGCCGGTGCGCTCACGGCCGTGACCGCCACCGCCGGCGGCATCGCCTTCGGCGCGTACGACGTGGTCGTGGCCGGCGGCGTCGAGCACATGGGCCGCCACCCGATGGGCGAGGGCGTCGACCCGAACCCGCGCTTCGTCTCCGAGAAGCTGGTCGACGAGTCCGCCCTGTTCATGGGCATGACCGCGGAGAACCTGCACGACCGGTTCCCGCACCTGACCAAGGAGCGCTGCGACGCCTACGCCGTGCGCTCGCAGGAGAAGGCCGCCAAGGCGTACGCCAACGGCGACATCCAGCCCGACCTGGTGCCGATCTCGATCCGCAACACCAACCCCGAGGTCGGCGAGACCGGCTGGGGCCTGGCCACCGTGGACGAGCCGATGCGCCCGGGCACCACGATGGAGAGCCTGGCCGGCCTGAAGACCCCCTTCCGCCCGCACGGCAACATCACCGCGGGCAACTCGGCCGGCCTCAACGACGGCGCCACCGCCTCGCTGCTGGCCGCCGAGGACGTCGCCGAGGAGCTCGGCCTCCCGGTCAAGATGCGCCTGGTCTCCTACGCCTTCGCGGGCGTGGAGCCCGAGGTCATGGGCATCGGCCCGGTGCCGGCCACCGAGAAGGCGCTGGCCAAGGCCGGTCTGACCATCGACGACATCCAGGCCTTCGAGGTCAACGAGGCCTTCGCCGTCCAGGTGCTGTCCTTCCTGGACCACTACGGCATCGCGGACGACGACGAGCGCGTCAACCCGTACGGCGGTGCGATCGCCTTCGGCCACCCGCTGGCCTCCTCCGGCGTGCGCCTGATGAACCAGCTGGCCCGCCGCTTCGAGCAGCGCCCGGACGTCCGCTACGGCCTCACCACGATGTGCATCGGGTTCGGCATGGGCGGGACCGTCATCTGGGAGAACCCGCACTGGAGCGGAGCGGAAAAGTCGTCCGAGCTCGAGGGTGGTAAGTGAACATGACGAGCACCACTGAGCTGCTGCAGCACGGCGCCGAGCTGTTCCCGGGCGAGGTCGTCACGACCGCGCACGTGCGCCACCTGGACCTGCCGCTGCAGGCCGGCAAGCTGGCCCTGATCACCCTGGACAACGGCTTCGACCACACCAAGCCGACCACCTTCGGCCCGGGCTCGCTGCTGAAGCTGTCCGCCGCGCTGGACCAGGTCGAGGCCGAGGCCGCCGAGGGCACGGTCGTCGCCGTCGCCGTCACCGGCAAGCCGTTCATCTTCGCGGTCGGCGCCGACCTCAAGGGCGTCGAGCTGCTCAAGGAGCACGCGGACGCGCTGGCCATCGGCAAGGGCGGCCACGAGGTCTTCAAGCGGATCGCCGCACTGCCCGTCCCCTCCTTCGCCTTCTACAACGGCGCGGCGATGGGCGGCGGCGTCGAGGTCGGCCTGCACGCCACCTACCGCACGGTCAGCGCGGGCGTCCCGGCGTTCTCGCTGCCGGAGGTCTTCCTGGGCCTCGTCCCCGGCTGGGGCGGCTGCACCCTGCTGCCGAACCTGATCGGCCCCTCGAAGGCGATCAAGGTCATCATCGAGAACTCGATGAACCAGAACAAGCAGCTCAAGGGCAAGGACGTGTTCGAGCTGGGGATCGCCGACGCGATCTTCGAGCCGGCCGACTTCCTGGAGCAGTCGCTGCTGTGGGCCGCCAAGGTCCTCAAGGGCGACGTCGTCGTCGAGCGCGAGGAGATCGACCGCGGCAAGGCCTGGGACGACGCCGTCGCCTGGGGCCGCCTGGTCGCCGACGCCAAGGTGCACGGCGCCGCGCCGGCCGCCTACAAGGCGCTGGACATCATCCAGCAGGTCAAGGACTCCGACCTCCAGGCCGGCTTCGACGCCGAGGACGCGGCCCTGGCCGACCTCATCATGAGCGGCGAGCTGCGCAGCGGCATCTACGCCTTCAACCTGGTGCAGCGCCGGGCCAAGCGCCCGGTCGGCGCGCCGGACAAGTCGCTGGCCCGCCAGGTCAACAAGGTCGGCGTCGTCGGCGCCGGTCTGATGGCCTCGCAGCTGGCGCTGCTGTTCGCCCGCCGCCTGGAGGTGCCGGTGGTCCTCACCGACATCGACCAGGAGCGCGTCGACAAGGGCGTCGGCTACGTCCACGCCGAGATCGACAAGCTGCTCGGCAAGGGCCGGATCGGCCAGGACAAGGCCAACCGTCTCAAGGGCCTGGTCAGCGGCTCGCTCGACAAGGCCGCCGCCTTCGGCGACGCGGACTTCGTGATCGAGGCCGTGTTCGAGGAGATGGGCGTCAAGCAGACCGTCTTCGCGGACCTGGAGAACGTGGTCTCGCCGACCTGCGTGCTGGCGACCAACACCTCCTCGCTGTCGGTCACCGAGATGGCCTCGAAGCTGAAGCACCCCGAGCGGGTCGTCGGCTTCCACTTCTTCAACCCGGTCGCGATCCTGCCGCTGCTGGAGATCGTCCGCGGCGAGCAGACCGACGACGCCTCGCTGGCCACCGCCTTCGGCGTCTCGAAGAAGCTGAAGAAGACCTCGGTGCTGGTCAAGGACGCCCCTGCGTTCGTGGTCAACCGGATCCTGACCCGCTTCATGGGCGAGATCCAGACCATCATCGACGAGGGCACCCCGATCGCCACCGTCGAGAAGGGCGTCGAGCCGCTCGGCCTGCCGATGTCCCCGATCGTGCTGCTGGAGCTGGTCGGCCCGGCCATCGCGCTGCACGTCTCGGAGACCCTGCACGGCGCGTTCCCGGAGCGGTTCGCCGTCTCCGAGAACCTCGGCAAGGTGGTCAAGGCCGGCAAGCGCGGCTTCTACACCTGGGTGGACGGCAAGCAGGTCCTCGACCCCGAGGTGCTGGAGCTGCTGTCCTTCGGCGACACCGTGCTGACCGAGGAGCAGGTCCTGAACCGCTCCCTGGAGGCCGTGGCCCAGGAGATCGGCCTGATGCTGGAGGAGGGTGTCGTCGCCGAGGCGCAGGACATCGACCTCTGCATGATCACCGGCGCCGGCTGGCCCTTCCACCTGGGCGGGATCACCCCGTACCTGGACCGTGAGGGCGTCTCGGAGCGGGTGAACGGCAAGCGCTTCCTCGCCCCCGGCGTGGCCTCGGTGCCCGCGTAACGCGCAGCGCCACCGCACGCCGGAGCCCCGGTGACCTGGACGGTCACCGGGGCTCCGGCGTGTGCGGGGGGGGCGGTCAGCTCTTCTTGAGGCGGTAGACCACGGTGTCGGCGAAGACACCGACCATCTCGTAGTGGGTGTCCAGCAGGTTCTCGATCCGCGGGACCAGCACCGGCTGGTACGGGGCGATGCCGGAGTCGTCCACCACGACCTCGGGCAGGTTGTCGGCGAGCTCCTTGTCGAAGGTCTGCCAGGCGTTGCTGACGCTGAACTGCTCGCCCACGTTGGCGTTGCCGTCCTTGCCGCCGCTGTAGTTGGTCAGGAAGCCGGCGGTCAGGTAGCGGGTGGCGGGCTTGCGGTCGGCCAGCCAGTACAGCTCGGGGTGCATGCCCCAGACCAGGACGGTGTCCTTGGGAGTGGTCTGGGCGGCGACCGCGGTGGCGACCTCGGTGGTGCGGTTGAGCCGCTCCCCCGGCCAGGCCAGGGCCAGCGCCCAGAAGACCGTCGAGGCGACCGTGGTGTACACCAGGACGGGCTTCCAGCGGACCGCCGAGGTGGCCACCGCCCCGGTGCCCAGCAGCACCAGCGGGGGGATCAGCTGAAGGTAGTAGTGGCCGAAGAAGTGGAAGCCCACGCTGACCGCGACGACCGAGGAGGCCAGCCAGACCCACAGGTCCCCGGTGGAGCCGTGCTCCTCCCCGGCGACGGGCAGCGGCCGGTGGCGGTGCTTGAGCCAGAGCCGGCGCCCGACCGGGAGCAGGAAGCCCAGCCCGGCCGCGACCAGGATGGCCGAGTTGCCGAGCGCGCGGCCGATCATCTGGAGCCAGGCGCCGCCGAAGGAGGCGTAGTCCCCGCTGCCGGTGACCACCCAGAACAGGAAGCCCTTGGGCTTGGTCAGGATGACCGCGACCAGCGCTATCGGCAGGATGAAGCCGAAGCCGATCTTGAACAGGGCGGGCGGCCAGCGCACCCCGCGCCGGCGGGCGTCCTGGAACAGCATCCAGAGCACCGGCAGCAGCACCGCGCCGCCGGTCTGCTTGGTCAGCGAGCAGAGCGCCACCGCGATGCCCGCGGCCAGCCAGCGACGGCGCTCGGCGTACCGGAACGCGGCCACCATGGCGGGCAGCATGAAGACCTCGAAGGTCGCCGCCTGGGTGTCCTCCGGGGAGAGCCCGATGGAGACCAGCAGGTAGAGCAGTCCCGCGCCGGCCCCGGCCCGGTTGCCCCAACGGCCGCGGGCGATGGACGCCAGCAGGATCGCGGTGACCAGGTGGGCGCCCACCGCCAGGGTGCGCAGCGGCCACAGCGAGGCGGAGCCGAAGATCGTGAAGCAGGCCTGGTAGAGCCAGGGGAGCAACGGCGGCTTGCGGTCCACCACGGTGTCGTACAGCACTCCGCCGTCGGCCAGCATCCGGGCCTGGGTGGCCAGGAACCCCTCGTCGGGGCTCCAGACGGGCCGGGCGAAGGACGGGATGTGGGTGAGCAGTGCGACCAGCGCGAGCACCGGCACCAGCCTCGTCCAGTACCCGGTCTGCACATGGGTACGGACGCGCTCGGGCAGGCGCTCGGCCAGTCCGGCGAGGCGGAAGCGGGTGGGGGTGGGCACGGATGACAACCTACCGGGCGGGATCGGCGCGGGCGGCGCCGGTCCCGCCTTTCGGTGCGATTGTCAGCTTGTTTCGTGACGAACTGTTACAGGGTTACGACGAACAGTCGTCGGTGGAACACGTTCCGGGACCGTTCTCAGGCCTCGACCCGAGCCGCATCCAGGCTGGCGACCAGGGCCGTCACCTTTCGGGCGATGTCCGGGGCGTTCAGGCCGATCTCGGCCAGGATCTCGTTCCGGCTCGCGTGGTCCAGGAACTCCTGCGGAATCCCGAAGTCGCGCACCGGCAGATCCACGTCCGCGTCGCGCAGCGCCTGCGCCACCGCGGCGCCGACACCGCCCACCCGGCCGTTGTCCTCGATCGTGACGACCACCCGGTGCTCGGCCGCCAGGCCCGGCAGGGCGGCGTCCACCGGCTTGACCCAGCGCGGGTCCACCACGGTGGCGGTGATGCCCTGGGCGGCCAGCAGGTCCGCGACCTCCAGGCTGGTGGCGGCCATCGCGCCGACCGAGACGACCAGCACGTCCGCGCGGTGCGTGCCGCCCGGCTCCTCGGCGGCGCGCAGCACGTCCATGCCGCCGATCCGGCCGACCGCCGGGACGGCCGGGCCGACGGTGCCCTTGGAGTAGCGGACCACGGTCGGGGCGTCCTTGACCTCGACGGCCTCGCGCAGCTGGGCGCGGACCTGGTCGGCGTCGCGCGGGGCGGCCAGCCGCAGGGTCGGGACGATCTGCAGCATCGACATGTCCCACATGCCGTTGTGCGAGGCGCCGTCGTCGCCGGTGACGCCGGCCCGGTCGAGCACGAAGGTGACGCCCAGCTTGTGCAGGGCGACGTCCATCAGGACCTGGTCGAAGGCCCGGTTCAGGAAGGTCGCGTAGACCGCGAAGACCGGGTGCAGCCCGTTGGTGGCCAGGCCGGCGGCGCTGGTGACGGCGTGCTGCTCGGCGATGCCGACGTCGAAGATGCGGTCCGGGAAGGCCTCGGCGAAGGGCGCGAGGCCGACCGGGTGGAGCATGGCGGCGGTGATGCCGACGATGTCGTCCCGCTCGTGGCCGAGCGCGACCATCTCCTCGGCGAAGACCGAGGTCCAGCTCCGGCCGCCGGCGTTCTGGATCGGCAGGCCGGTCTCCGGGTGGATCTTGCCGACCGCGTGGAAGCGGTCCTCGTCGTTGTTCTCCGCGGCGTGGTAGCCGCGGCCCTTCTCGGTGAGGCAGTGCACGATCACCGGGCCGCCGAAGCCGCGCGCCTTGGTCAGCGCGGACTCCAGGGCGGTCAGGTCGTGGCCGTCGATCGGGCCGATGTACTTGATGCCGAGGTCCTCGAACATGCCCTGCGGGGCGATGAAGTCCTTGAGGCCCTTCTTGGCGCCGTGCAGCGTCTCGAACAGCTGCTGGCCGACCACCGGGGTGCGCTGCAGCGCGTCCTTGCCCCAGGAGAGGAAGCGCTCGTAGCCCTGGGTGGTACGCAGGGTGGCGAGGTGGTTGGCCAGGCCGCCGATGGTCGGCGAGTAGGAGCGCTCGTTGTCGTTGACGACGATGACCAGCGGGCGGTCCTTGGCGTCGGCGATGTTGTTGAGCGCCTCCCAGGCCATGCCGCCGGTGAGCGCGCCGTCGCCGATGACCGCGACGACCGGGTCCGGCTTGCCGAGGATCTTGTTGGCCTTGGCCAGGCCGTCGGCGTAGGAGAGCACGGTGGAGGCGTGCGAGTTCTCGATCACGTCGTGCTCGGACTCGGCGCGGGACGGGTAGCCGGACAGGCCGCCCTTCATCCGCAGCATCGAGAAGTCCTGGCGGCCGGTGAGCAGCTTGTGGACGTAGCTCTGGTGGCCGGTGTCGAAGAGGATGCGGTCGCGCGGCGAGTCGAAGACCCGGTGCAGCGCGATGGTGAGCTCCACCACGCCGAGGTTGGGGCCGAGGTGGCCGCCCGTCTTGGCGACCTCGGTCACCAGGAAGGTCCGGATCTCCTGGGCCAGTGCGGCCAGCTGTCCCGGCGTGAGCCGGTCGAGATCACGCGGTCCCCGAATGCGGGTCAGCAGGGCCACCCGTTCCTCCTCGTTCAGTGTTCGCGGACCGCGGGCGGTCCGACGGGCGTCGCTGCCCGGTCTGGCGGCGGGCCGGCGGTCGCGGCCGGTGCCGACCGGTCGAGTCTAATGTCCGCTTGCCGGACACCGAGCGGCGCGGCCGGTGCCACCGACCCGTTACCGCCATTCCCGGAGGTCGGCCCGGGGGTCGCGCGTCACCCTGGATTGACGAATGAATGTTCGGGCGCGATCCGGGCCGCGGCGGCTCAGCCGCGCCCCAGCGCCCCGGACTCCCCCATCTCGCTCATCACCAGCGCCAGCGCGCCGAGCACCTCGGCCCGGCCGCCCAGCGTGCCGGGGACCACCGAGAGCTGGCGGGCGGCGCTCGGGATGGCGTAACGGGCCACCGAGTCGCGGATCGGGGAGAGCACCAGCTCACCGGCCTCGGCGAGGTCGCCGCCGAGGATCACCCGGCGCGGGTTGAGCAGGTTGCACAGGGTGGCGACGCCGGTGCCGATCTGCCGGCCGGCGTCGGCGATCACCCGGCGGCAGCCGAGGTCACCCTGATGGGCCAGCTCGACCACCCGGGGCAGGGTGAGGTCCGGACCGAGGGTCGGGGTCAGCAGGGAGAGCAGGTAGCGGGAGCCCACGAAGGTCTCCAGGCAGCCGCGGTTGCCGCAGCGGCAGACCGGCCCGGCCTCGTCCAGGGTGATGTGCCCGATCTCACCGGCGGTGCCGCCCGGCCCGCGGTAGATCTGGCCGTTGACCACCAGTCCGGCGCCGACCCCGCTGGCGACCTTGATGTACGCGAGGTCGCTCAGCCCCCGCCCGGCCCCCCAGACCAGTTCGCCGAGCGCGCCCAGGTTGGCGTCGTTGTCCACGTGCACCGGCATGCCGAGCCGCTCGGCCAGCTCCCGGCCCGGGGCGATGCCCGTCCAGCCGGGCAGGATCGCGGTGGAGCCCAGCGCGCCGGTCTCCACGTCGATCGGGCCGGGCACGCCGAGGCCGACGCCGATCACCTTCTCCGGGCGGAACCCGGCCTGCCGGAGCAGCCGTTCCACCATCGCCTCGGCCCGGTCGAAGCCCTGCGCGGCGGAGACGTCCACGTCGATCGGGGCGCTCTCCTCGGCGAGCACCCGGTGCGCGAGGTTGCCGACCGCGACCCGCAGGTGGGTGTGGCCGAAGTCGATGCCCACCACGATGCCCGCGTCCCCGCTGAGCGAGACGCTGCGCGCCCGCCGGCCGCCGGAGGAGGTGTCGGCGACCACGACGGTGCCGCTCTCCTTCAACTCCCGCACGATGTTGGAGACGGTGGCCGCGGACAGGCCGGTGCCGCGGGCGATCTCGGCCTGGGTCAGCGAACCGGCCGTCCGCACCGCGCGCAGCACCCGCTCCAGGTTCGCCCGGTGCAAGGACGACTGCGAGCCCGGTGTGTCCGTCGACATGATCCACCCTCCCAGGGCGGGGACCCCTCCGCCGGACGTCCCCTTCAACTCCTGAAGGGTAGGGCCTGTGCCGTGGATCGGCGCGGATCGGGCCTGGGAGGTACGACGGGGGCCGGTGGCGGCGGGCCCGGAAGCGGCGGGGGAACGGACGGAAACGGGCCTGCGGAGTCCTGGGTTCGACCGAAAAACACTCGCCACTAGCATGGTGCCCTATCTCACGCGTCCCCCCGGACCGCGGGGCGGTATCGGCAGGGGGACGCTTCCAGGAATGACGGGGAATCAGATGGCAGGGGATCACCCTACGCCGGGGGCAGGCGAAGCGTCGGGCAGCAGCCCGCAGGACAATCGGGGCGTCTCGTTCGGGCGCCCGCCCGGCGGCGTGGACCCGGCCGCCGTGGCGGACCAGATGACACAGCTCGACGGCGCGGCGATCCCGCGCCCGGCCTCGCCCGCCGGGCCGCCGCCGGCCCAGCCGCCGGCTCCGCCCGCGCAGCCGCCCGCTGCCGGTGCCGGCTACCAGCCGTACGCGCCGACCGCGGCCGCCTTCCCCAGCCAGGCTCCGCCGCCGCCGGCCGGTGCGCCGGTCGGCCCGTACGACCCGATGCCCGGTGGCGCCTACGGCGCGCCGGACGGCGGGCAGGCCTACGGCGCCGGCTACGGATACCCGCAGCAGCAGCCCGGGTACTACCCGGGCGCGCCGGTGCCCCCCGCGCCCAAGCAGCGCAACCCCGTGATGCTGTGGGGCGGGATCATCGGCGGAGTCCTGGCGATCGCCATCGTCGCCGGGCTGGTCGTGCTCCTCAAGGGCAACGACCCCGACCCCACGCCGAACGCCACCTCCGGAGGCACCACCACGTCCGGCGGCACCGCCACCTCCGGAGGCACCGTCACCAACGCCCCGACCGCCGACAGCACCACCGGCAGCAGCACCGGTGGCAACACCGGCGGGGCCGGCTACAACATCGCCTGGAACGCCCCCAAGGCCGCCACCGGGGACAGCGGCTCGCAGCTGCTCGGCATCTGGGGCAGCGACAAGGTCGCGGTGCGCGCCGACAGCACCGGCATCCGGGCGTACAACACCTCCGACGGCAAGGAGGCCTGGAACATCCCGGTCCCGGCCGGCAGCAAGGAGGTGTGCACCGCCTCCTACTCGACCAACTCGAAGAACATCGCCGCCGTCTCCTTCAACACCGGTGACAGCGACTGCTCCACCATCGGCGCCGTCGACGTCAGCCAGGGCAAGCTGCTCTGGAGCGTCAAGGTCTCCACCGACCGGATGTCCTCGCCGACGCTCAGCGTCACCGACAAGGTGGTCGCCATCGGCGGCAACGTGGTCGGCGGCCTGAACATCGACAACGGCTCGGCGGCCTGGCAGTTCCAGCCGCGCGACAAGGACTGCAGCCTCTACGGCCGCGCGGCCGGCAGCCAGATCGCGGTCAGCGACCGCTGCTACGGCGGCTCCGGCCCGAAGTCGCAGCTGGTCGTCGTGGACGCCGACAGCGGCAAGGCCGCCAGCACGCCGATCACCCTCACCGGCAGCATCGAGCGGATCGACAAGGTCGTCCAGGACCAGCCGCTGGTACTGCTGATGAGCAGCGGCCCCAACGGCGACTACATCCTGCCGTTCGACAAGAGCAACAAGCCCGGCAACCAGATGTCGGTCAAGGAGCCCGGCGCGGACAGCCTGCGGCTGTCCGGCCAGTCCGACGCCTACACCCAGAACGTGGTCAGCGGCACCACCCTGTACGCCCAGATCACCGGCGCCAAGTCGGCCGTCAACGCGTACGACCTGACCACCGGCAAGCGGATCTGGTCCGCCGCCAGCGCCACGTCCAACCAGGACATCCGGCTGGTGTCCGGCACCGACAAGGACGGCAAGGTCCGCGCCATCGTCAGCCAGGGCTACAACAAGCCCGCCCGGCTGGTGACGCTCTCGCCGGCCGACGGCTCGATGACCGACCTCGGCACCATGGCCATGCCGAACGGCCTGGACATCGGGATGAGCATGTCCGAGTACGTCCTCTCCAGCGACGGCAGCGCGGTGTACGCCTTCCGCCGCGGCAGCTCCGACGCGCCGCTGACCAAGTGGAAGAAGTGACACCGGAGGGCTGAGCACTCCTCGAACGCGGGCCCTCGGGCCCGTACTGGCGGGGCGGGAACGGGCGATCTGTCCGTTCCCGCCCCGCCTGTGATTATTCCGGGAGCCCGTCCGTTGGGTCATGGGAGGATTCGCCCCATCAGCCTGACGAAGGAGTGCAGCGAGTGCCCGGCACCAACCTGACCCGCGAGGAGGCCCGCACCCGGGCCGACCTCCTCCACGTGGACGCGTACGACATCGAGCTCGACCTGAGTTCGGCCCGCGAAGGAGGCACCTTCCGGTCCACCACCGTGGTCCGGTTCACGGCCACGACCCCCGGCGCGGACACGTTCATCGACCTCGTCGCGCCGAGCGTCGAGGAGATCACCCTCAACGGCGCGCCGCTCGACCCGGAGAGCTTCGCCGACAGCCGGATCCCGCTGCCGAACCTGGCCGCCGAGAACGAGCTGCGGGTCGTCGCCAACTGCGCCTACACCAACACCGGTGAGGGCCTGCACCGGTTCGTCGACCCGGTCGACGGCGAGACCTACCTGTACACCCAGTTCGAGGTGCCGGACGCCCGCCGCGTCTTCGCCTCCTTCGAACAGCCCGACCTGAAGGCCGCGTTCGCGTTCACCGTGACCGCCCCCACCGGCTGGGTCGTGGTCTCCAACTCGCCCACCCCGACCCCGGTCGGCGAGGGCGCCGCGCAGGTCTGGACGTTCGAGCCCACCGGCCGGATCTCCACCTACATCACCGCGCTCGTCGCCGGCCCGTACGTCGGGGTCTTCGACACCTACGAGAACGGCGACCAGAAGGTGCCGCTGGGCGTCTACTGCCGCCCCTCGCTGCGCGAGTTCCTGGACGCCGAGGACATCTTCGCCGTCACCAAGCAGGGCTTCGACTACTTCCAGGAGAAGTTCGACTTCCCCTACCCGTTCGCCAAGTACGACCAACTGTTCGTCCCGGAGTTCAACGCCGGCGCGATGGAGAACGCGGGCGCCGTCACCCTGCGCGACCAGTACGTGTTCCGCTCCAAGGTCACCGACGCCGCCTACGAGGCCCGCGCGGCGACGATCCTGCACGAGCTCGCCCACATGTGGTTCGGCGACCTCGTCACCATGGAGTGGTGGAACGACCTCTGGCTCAACGAGTCCTTCGCCACCTTCGCCGAGGCCGTCTGCCAGGCCGAGGCCCCCGGCTCCAAGTGGCCGAACTCCTGGACCACGTTCGCCAACCAGATGAAGACCTGGGCCTACCGGCAGGACCAACTGCCCTCCACCCACCCGATCATGGCGGACATCAACGACCTGGAGGACGTCCAGGTCAACTTCGACGGCATCACCTACGCCAAGGGCGCCTCGGTGCTCAAGCAGCTGGTGGCGTACGTCGGCCAGGACGCCTTCTTCCAGGGCGTGCAGGCCTACTTCAAGCGCCACGCCTGGGGCAACACCCGGCTCGCCGACCTGCTCGGGGCCCTGGAGGAGGCCAGCGGCCGCGACCTGCGGACCTGGTCCAAGGCCTGGCTGGAGACCGCCGGCATCAACGTGCTGCGGCCCGCCATCACGCTGAACACCGACGGCGAGATCGAGTCCTTCGCCGTCCTCCAGGAGGCCCCCGCGCTGCCCGCCGGCGCCAAGGGCGAGGCCGTGCTACGCCCGCACCGCATCGCCATCGGCCTGTACGAGCTCGCCGACGGCGCGCTGGTGCGCACCGACCGGATCGAGCTCGACGTCGACGGCCCGCGCACCGAGGTGCCCGAGCTCGTCGGCCGGCACCGCCCGGCCGTCGTGCTGCTCAACGACGACGACCTCTCGTACGCCAAGATCCGGCTCGACGAGGACTCGATGGCCGTCGTCACCGAGCACCTCGGCGGCTTCACCGAGTCGCTGCCGCGCGCCCTGTGCTGGGCCTCCGCCTGGGACATGACCCGCGACGGCGAACTCGCCGCCCGCGACTACCTGGCGCTCGCCCTCTCCGGCATCGGGCGGGAGAGCGACATCGGCGTCGTGCAGTCCGTGCAGCGCCAGGTCCGGCTCGCCCTCGACGCCTACACCGACCCCGACTGGCGCGAGCAGGGCCTCGCCCAGTGGGCCGACGCCGCCGAGGAGCACCTGCGCTCCGCCGAGCCCGGCAGCGACCACCAGCTCTCCTGGGCCCGCACCCTCGCCTCCGTCGCCCGCACCGACGGGCAGCTCGGCCTGCTCGACGGCCTGCTCGACGGCACCGCCGAGATCAAGGGCCTCGCCGTCGACACCGAGCTGCGCTGGACCCTGCTCACCCGGCTCTGCGCCACCGGGCGCGCCGACGAGGCCGCCGTGACGGCCGAGCTGGCCCGCGACAACACCGCGGCCGGCCAGGAGCACGCCGCCACCTGCCGCGCCGCCCGGCCCACCGCCGAGGCCAAGGCCGAGGCCTGGACCGCCGTCGTCGAGTCGGACACCCTCACCAACTACGTCCAGGAAGCGACCATCGCGGGCTTCCAGCAGTCCGACCAGCGAGAGCTGCTCGCGCCGTACGCGGCCAAGTACTTCGCCGCCGTCAAGGAGGTCTGGGAGACCCGCAGCCACGAGATCTCGCAGCAGATCATCGGCGGGCTGTACCCGGCGCTGCAGGTCACGCAGGCCACCGTGGACGCGACCGACGCGTGGCTGACCGAGGCCGAGCCGGCACCGGCGCTGCGGCGCCAGGTCGTCGAGGCCCGGGCCGGGATCGAGCGCGCGCTCAAGGCCCAGGCGGTCGACCGGGCGGCGGGCGCCAGCCGCTGACCTGCTGAGGCGCCCGTCGGGGCCCCGGTCGGGGTCCCTTCGGGCACCGACGGGGCTCCGTTGGGGCGCCGTCGGGCGCCGTCAAGGTGATGGAAACGCCTGAAGGGGCACCGGAGATCTCCGGTGCCCCTTCGGGGTCGTGCAGGTCCTGGTGGACGCGGTGGTTACTTCTTCTTGCCCTTGCCCTTGCCGTACGGCAGGCCCGCGAGGGCGGCGATGATCACGAAGGCGGCGATCGGGATCAGCACGTACAGCCCGATGGTCTGGCCGACGCTCAGGCCAGGACCCGGGTCGTCGCCGTCGTCCCTGGTGAGGGCCATGGCGGGCGACGACAGCAGCATCATCAGCGTGACCGTTGCGGAGACCGCGCCGGCTCGCAAAGCGTTCCTCTTGTCCACGTTTCCAACTTACCCGCCGCTTATGACCCCCCGCGCGTCGGGGTCTGCCTTCCGGAAGGGGGCCGTCCGCAGTGCCGGGGTCAGGCGGCGGGATCAGGTGCCGGGATCAGGTGCCGGGGTCGGACGGCGAGGTCAGACGGCGGGGTGGGCGCCGGGCGGGGCCAGCAGGTGGGCGAGCAGGCGGGCGGCCGGGGTGGCGGCCAGGCGGTCGAGGGTGACCGGGTCGCCGGCGCCGTCGGCGACCGGCAGGCGCCAGTTCGGGTACTGGTCCCAGGTGCCGGGCAGGTTCTGCGGGCGCGGATCGCCGACCAGGTCCGGCAGCCAGACGCCGACCAGCTCCGCCGGGGTCGCGCGCAGGAAGCGGTACAGCACCGGCATCGACAGCGGCTCGCCCGGCGCGAGCAGCCCCCGCGCGGTCAGCTCGGCCCGCCAGTCCGCCAGCTCGGCCACCGCCTCCTCCTGCTCCTCGCCCAGCGGACGGACCAGCAGCCCGAGCCGGTGCCGCAGCTCGACGTGCTCGCCGGAGAGCCGGGCGGCGGTGCTCGGCAGGTCGTGGGTGGTGAGGGTGGCCAGACAGCCCGGGCGCCAGCGGTCCGGGGCGAGGATCTCCCCCGCCGCCTGCCAGTCCCGCTCGAACCAGAGCACGGAGGTGCCGAGGATCCCGCGCGCCGCCAGCTCCTCCCGGACGCCCGGCTCCACCGTGCCCAGGTCCTCGCCGATCACCGCCGTCCCGGCCCGGTGCGCCTCCAGGGCCAGCACGCCGAGCATCGCCTCGGCGTCGTAGCGCACGTACGCGCCCTCGGTCGGCGGGTGGCCGTCCGGCACCCACCAGAGCCGGAACAGGCCCATCACGTGGTCGATCCGGACCGCGCCCGCGTGCCGGGCCGCCGCGCGCAGCAGCTCCGCGTACGGGGTGTAGCCGGCCGCCGCCAGCGCGTCCGGGCGCCAGGGCGGCAGGCCCCAGTCCTGGCCGTGGGCGTTGAAGGCGTCCGGCGGGGCGCCGACGGAGATGCCGCCGGCCAGCACATCCTGGAGCGCCCAGGCGTCCGCGCCGTCCGGGTGGACGCCGACGGCCAGGTCGTGGATCAGGCCCACCGGCATGCCGGCCTGCCGGGCCGCGCCCTGGGCCTCGGCGAGCTGCTGGTCGACCTGCCAGGCGAGCCAGCGGTGGAACTCGACCCGGTCGGCGAGCTCCCGGGAGGCGCGCCCCACCTGTGGGCCGTCCGGGTGACGCAGCCCCTTCGGCCAGCCGTGCCAGTCGGCGCCGTGCACCTCGGCGAGCGCGTTCCACAGCGCGTTCCGGCGCAGCCAGTCGCCCTCGCGGCGCTGGTAGGCCTCGTACGCGGCCTGGCGGCCGGGGCCGCGCGGCACCTCGTGCAGCAGTTCCAGCGCCTCGCGCTTGAGCACCCAGACGGCGTCCCGGTCGATCAGGCCGTCGTGCCCCAGCACCTCGTCGCGCAGCCGGGCGGCCCGGCGGCCCAGCTCCTCCGCCTCGGCGCGCTGGTCGCCCGTCAGATAGGCGTACTCGGGGACGGCCTCGACCCGCAGGTGCACCGGATCGGCGAAGCGGCGGGAGGAGGGGCGGTAGGGGGACGGGTCGGTGGGGGCGGCGGGGGCGGCGGTCAGCGCCTGGTGCAGCGGGTTGATCTGGACGAAGCCCGCGCCGAGGCCGGCGCCCGCCCACCGGGCCAGCTCGGCGAGGTCGCCGAGGTCGCCCATGCCCCAGGAACGGTCGGACAGGACGGAGTACAGCTGGGCGAGGAAGCCCCAGCTGTAGCCGGGCAGCGGGGGCAGCTTCTCCGGTGCGACGATCAGCGCCGCCTGGGCCTTGCCCTCGCCGCACTCCGCCCTGAGCGTGTGCCGCCCCAGCGGCAGGTCCGGCGGCAGCCAGTGCGAGTGGCCGCGCGGCAGCTCCCACACCCCGCCGTCCTCCAGCTCCACGTGCAGCCGCGCGTCGGCCGGCACGTCCAGTGCCGTCCGCCGCCCTTGACGGACCACCACGCAGGGCGGCAGCAACCGGGCCTGCTGCGCGGCCCGGTGACGCTCCAGCGCCTCGCGCGCCTGCTCCGGCGTCCCCGCCGCCACCCCCAGGGCCCCCAGCACCGCGACCAGCGTGCGCGCCCCCACGGTCACACCCCCCGGCCCGGGGTACCGGGTGTCCACCCCGTACGCCTGCGCCAGCGCCACCAGTTCGGGCGGTGGCGGCGGCGCGTCCTGCATCGGCACCCTCAGCCCGTCGGCTCCGTCACGGTCGAGATAAGCGGCCACTCGCGGCTCCTGCGATGTCTCGGCAACGCCTGGTCAGGACGACCACAGTCCTACCCGGGTGACGGCCCGACGACGCTGCGCGACACGACCGCGCGGTCGGATCGGCCTGGCGGCCGGGGGCTGCCGCGACCCCGGACCGAATGCTCGAACCGGGGCAGACCCGGCATAGCGGGCGGCCGCGTTGACACCGGGTTGGGTAGCTGGTGGGGTTGCGGCGATGTGGTCCAGGCCTGGCGAGGAGGCTCCTGTGGAAGCCCGAGTGTCCGTTGTGGCCGGGCGGCGGCTGCGGCAGCGGTTGGAGCGGAGTGCGGCGTTGCGGGAGGTGCTGTACCACCCGGCGGCGCTGGCGGCGCGGCGGGCCACGGCACGGACGTGCCGTCAACTGGCGCCCAGGACGGCGGACCGGCTGATCGCCGGCCTCAAGGGGACGGAACCGCTGCTGGCGTCGGTGCGGGCGGAGCGGGCCCGGCGGGCGGCGGGGCGGCCGGGGCGGCGGACCCTGCAGATCGCGGCGGGGGTCGCGGCGGCGGCGGTGGTCGGCGGGCTGCTGGCCGGGCCGATGCCGTCGGCGGCGTACGCGGCGTCGGCGGGGCCGGACGTGGTGAGCAGCGCGCCGCAGACGCCGCTGGGGAGCATGACGAACCCGCAGGTGTTCCCGCGGCCGCAGGAGCAGACGGTGGCCGGCAAGCCGGTCGCGGTGCCGGCCGCGGTGACGCTGGTGCCGGCGCCGGACGCGGACCTCGGGGCGTTGGACGCCGTCCGGGAGGTGCTGGAGGTCGCCGGGGCGACGACCGTGACCCCGGAGCCGGACGCCGACGCGCCGGCCGCCGGGTCGCTGGTGGTGTACGTCGGCGGACCGGCCGAGGGCGCCGACGGCCGGACGGACCGGGCGCTGCGCGCACTGTCCGCCGCGGCCGGCGACAAGGACGGCGCCGCCCCCTCGACCGCGGGCATGCCGGCCGGCGGGTACGTGCTGTCGGTCGGTCAGCTGCCGGCCCAGGGCGGCGGGACGTACGGCGCGGTGGTGCTGGCGGGCGCGGATGCGGTGGGCACCTTCTACGCCGCGCAGAGCCTGCGCCAGCTGCTTGCCGCCGTCCCGGCCGGGCAGGGGCAGGCGCCGGGCGTCGCCGGGCTGGGCCTGCCCGGGATCACGCTGCGGGACTGGCCGAGCGGCGCGCCGGTGCGCGGCACCGCGGAGGCGTTCTACGGCAGCCCGTGGACGGCGCAGCAGCGGCTCGACCAGGTGGACTTCCTCGGCCGCTCCAAGCAGAACTTCTACCTCTACGCCCCCGGTGACGACCCGTTCCGGCTCTCCCGCTGGCGCGACGCCTACCCCGCCGCCCAGGCCGACGAGCTGCGCGAACTGGGCGGCCGGGCCCGGCGCGACCACGTCACGCTCGGCTACGCGATCGACCCAGGGCAGTCCCTCTGCTTCAGCTCCGGCAAGGACGTGGACGCGCTGGTGGCCAAGCTGGACGGGCTGCGCAAGCTCGGCTTCACCGCCTTCCAGCTCCAGTTCCTGGACGTCAGCTACGACGAGTGGCACTGCGGCGACGACCGCGACACGTACGGCACCGGCCCGGCCGCGGCCGCCAAGGCGCAGGCCGCGCTGGTGACCAAGGTGCGGGACCGGCTGATCGCGCGCAACCCGGGCCTGGCGCCGCTGTCCGTGGTGCCCACCGAGTACCACAAGCAGGGCGTCACGCCGTACCGCAAGGCGCTGGCCGCGGCGCTGCCGGACGGCGTGCAGGTGGCCTGGAGCGGGGGCGGGGTGATCCCGGAGAAGATCACCGGCGCCCAGGCCGCCGAGACCGGCGACCTGTACGGCCACCCGCTGGTCACCATGGACAACTACCCGGTCAACGACGCCAGCCCGGACCGGCTCTTCCTCGGCGCCTACACCGGGCGCGAACCGGAGGTGGCCACCCGCTCGGCGGTGATGCTCACCGGTGCCATGCAGCAGCCGGTGGCCTCCCGGATCGCCCTCGCCACGGCCGGCGACTTCGCCTGGAACCCGGCCGGCTACCGGCCGGAGGACTCCTGGCAGGCCGCGGTGCGCTCGCTCGCCGGCCCGACCGGCGCCGGCAGCACGCCCGTCGGCACCGCCCTGTCCGCGGTCACCGCGCTGGCCGGCAACAGCTCCTCCTCGCCGCTGTCCAAGCAGGAGTCCGGCTACCTGACACCGCTGCTCGACCGGTTCTGGGCCGCCGCCGAGCCCACCTCGGGCACCGCGTCGGACCTCGCCAAGCTGATAGAGGCCGCCGCGCCCCTGCGGGACGCCTTCGCCGCGATGGCCACCGCCCAACAGACCCTCGCCGGCACCCAGGCCACCGCCCAGCTCGCCGCCGAGGCCGCGCCCTGGCTCGCCCCGCTGCACGACTACGGGCTGGCCGGGCAGTCCTCGCTGGACATGCTGCTGGCCCAGCACGGCGGCGACGGCGCGGCCGCCTGGAAGGCCCGGGTGGAGCTCAACCGGCTGCGCGAGCAGCTCGCGCAGAGCCCGGCCACGATCGGCGCGGACGTGCTCGCCCCGTTCCTGGAGCGGGCCGTCCAGGCCGCCGACAACTGGGCCGGGGTGGCCGGCGGCGGGATCACCCCGACCACCACCATGGGCACCGCGCACGACCACCTGCCCGCGCTGATGACCGACGGCGTGGCCGACACGTTCTACTGGAGCTCCGCTCCCCCGCAGCCCGGCGACGCGGTCGGCGTCGACCTCGGCGGCGGGCGCCCGGTCGGCGCCGTCACCGTGCTGATGGGCTCCTGGGGCAACGGGCCGGACGGCCGGAGCGCGGTCGACGACTACCTCCACGACGGCGTGCTGGAGTACAGCACCGGCGAGGGCGGCTGGAAGCAGCTCGCCGTGGTCAAGAACCAGAAGTCGGTCAGCGCCAAGCTGCCGGCCGGCCCGGTGGTGCGGGCGGTGCGGCTGCGGGCCACCGCCGCCCAGAAGACCGCCGTCGCGGTGCGCGAGTTCACCGTCACCGCGCCCGACGACGCCCCCGCCAGCGTCACCGGCGGCCCCGCCGCGCTGCCGGGCTCCTCGGCGTCCGCGGTGCTGGACGGCAATCCGGACACCGCGTACCGGGCCGCCAAGCCGCCCACCGCGCAGGACGAGCCGCTCACCGTCGAACTGGGCGCCGCCCGCCCGCTCGACCGGCTCACCGTGCTCACCGACCCGGGCGTGCACGCCACCGCCACCGTCTCGGTGCGCCGCTCGGACGGCGGCTGGACGGACATCGGCACCGTGCAGCCCGGCTACAACGAGCTGCCGGCCGGCGGGCAGGCCGCCGACGCGTTCCGGCTGACCTGGAAGCCGGGCGGCGACCCCCCGGTGGTCAACCAGGTGATCCCCTGGTACGCGGACGTCCCGGCGGCCCGGCTCAGCCTGTCCGACCCGACCCTGGACGTGGTGACCGGCGCCGCCGCGCCCGCCCAGACCCGGGCCACCGTCGAGGCCGGCCGCCCCGAGGGGACCAGCGGCGAGCTGCGCACCGAGGTGCCGGCCGCGGCCAAGGGCCTGACCGTGACCCCGGCGGCCGGGGTGACCGTGCCGCGCGGCGGCCGCATCGGCGTGCCGCTGCTGGTCAGCGCCGATCCCGGGACGCCGTTCGGGACGTACCAGGTGCCGGTGCAGTTCGTGGCCGGCGCCACCACCGTGAAGCAGGTGCTCCAGGTGCGCGTGGTGCCGCCGACCAGCGGTCCGGACCTGGCGCTCCACGCGAAGGCCACCTCCTCGGGCGACGAGACGCCGAACTTCCCCGCCGCGGCGGTCACCGACGGTGACCCGAAGACCCGCTGGTCCTCCCCCGCCAAGGACGACGCCTGGGTGCAGCTGGAACTGCCGCAGACGACCCACCTGGGCGCTGCGGTGCTGCACTGGCAGGCCGCGTACGCCGCCGCCTACCGGCTCCAGGTCTCGGCGGACGGCACCACCTGGACCGACGTGGCGACGGTGGACAACGGCAGGGGCGGCGACGAGACCGTGCGCTTCGACGCGCCGGGCGCCCGGTTCCTCCGGGTGCAGGGCGTGGCCCGGGCCAACAAGTACGGCTACTCGCTGTGGGGCGTCGAGCTGTACGCCGTCACCCCGCCCGCCCCGCCGCAGCCGCCGACCGTCCCCCCGGCCCAGCCGGACGGCGGCGCCACCACCGCGCCCACCACCGCGCCCACGGCCCCGACCACGGCTCCGACCGCTCCGAGCGCCCCGGCCACGCCCCCGGCGGGCGGGACTCCGGGCGGTACGACAGGCGGCACGACGGGCGGGACAGCGCCGCCGAAGAAGTAGCCGCCGCGCTCCCCAGCGGACAACGCGGCGGGCCGCCGTGCTCCCCGGTGGGGGGCGCGGCGGCCCATGAGGCGTACCGACAATATGACGGGCTGGCCCTTGTGGAGCGGGGTCAGGCGGAGAGCGGTTCGGGCTGCTCACCGCGGCGGACGGGGGCGGAGTGGGCCGAGTGCGCCCGGCCGAGCGGGACGGGAAGGCCCTGCTCGGTATGGTCGAGGTGCTCGTACTCGCCCCACTGCGGGGCGCGCAACTGGTCGGAGCCGCCGTACGGCTCCAGGTAGGGGCGCCAGCGCGGGTCCTTGATACCGGTGCCGATGATCCGCCAGGCGAGGCCGCTGGGCGGGGCCGGTGGGCGCTTCATCCGCCAGCCGAGTTCGGTGAGGTGGCGGTCGGCCTTGGTGTGGTTGCAGCGGCGGCAGGCCGCCACCACGTTGTCCCACCGGTGCTGGCCGCCCCGGCTGCGCGGGATGACGTGGTCGACGCTGGTGGCGGCGGCCCCGCAGTAGACGCAGCGGCCGTGGTCACGGGCGAACAGCGCCCGGCGGGTGAGCGGGACGGGCCCGCAGAACGGGACCCGGACGAAGCGGGTCAGGCGGACGACGGACGGCGCCGGAAGGGCGCTGGTGGCGCTGTGCAGAGTGACTTCCGAGTCCTCCAGGCTGACCGCCTTGTGGTTGAGGACCAGGATGAGTGCGCGGCGCATCGATACGACGCCGAGTGGCTCGTAGGACGCGTTGAGGACCAGGACATGCGGCACGGATGCCTCCTTGGACGCCTGCGGCGCGTGGCTCGCGCCGGGACGAGCGGTTGGATCGCACAACTGGTGCGCGATCTCCCCCAGTGTCGCCTTACGCCTTTGTACGGCGCCACCACTCCTGTGTAACGGACCTGGTGTGAACTTCGGGTGTGGCTTCTGTCATAGCCGGTATGCCCTGGGGAAGGTCGGGTTGCACCCGGGTGCCCTCGGGGTGCCGCCCGTGGCCCTCCCGGGGGAGCGCTCGGCCGGTCGGAGCAGCGGTCGACCCCGTCGTCCGGGGGAGCGCACCGGTGCGCTGACGGGGCGTTCGCGTTGCTCCGTACGCCCTTCGGCGTGTCCGGTCGGGTGTTCGGCGCCGGTTAGGCTGAGGCGGACGGTCCGCGGGCCGCGTGCCGCGGCGCGGGCCCGCCACGCCCCCTTGCAGGAAGGCCCGCACGTGTTCCGCTCCGGCGCCACCGGTATCGCCGACGCGTCCTCGACGCTCTCCACTCCGACACCGGCGCCCAGCCCGACCGCGCCGCAGCTGCCGCAGCTGGACCTGAGAATCCCGACCAGCGCGCAGGAGGTCAGCGACACCACCAAGCAGGCCGCCAGCTGGTTCGACACGCACTGGCAGGGCTGGCTGGCCGGCGGGGTGCGGATCGTCTTCATCGTGCTGCTGGCACTGGTGCTGCGCGCCGTGGTGCGCAAGCTGATCACCCAGCTGATCACGCGGATGGCGCGCTCGCACGACCACCACGAGGAGAGCCGGCTCGGCGGGCTGCTGGCCAACACCGGGGTGGTGAACCCGGAGCGGCGCCAGCAGCGGTCGGAGGCGATCGGCTCGGTGCTGCGCAGCGTGGCGTCGTTCTCCATCCTGGGCACGGCCGCGCTGATGGTGCTGTCCGCGCTGGGCGTGAACCTGGCGCCGCTGCTGGCCAGCGCCGGTGTGGCCGGTGTGGCGATCGGTTTCGGCGCCCGCAACCTGGTGACGGACTTCCTCTCCGGGGTCTTCATGATCATGGAGGACCAGTACGGCGTCGGCGACGAGATCGACACCGGGGTGGCCGCCGGCACGGTGCTGGAGGTCGGCCTGCGGGTGACCAAGCTGCGCGGGGCCAACGGCGAGATCTGGTACATCCGCAACGGCGAGGTGAAGCGGATCGCCAACATGAGCCAGGGCTGGTCGACCGCCTCGGTGGACGTGCAGGTCGGGTACAAGGAGGACCTGCTGCGGGTCGAGGACCTGATCCAGGAGACGGCCGAGGCGCTGGCCAAGGAGTCGCCGTACGACGAGTTGGTCTGGGCGCCGGTGTCGATCCTGGGCGTGGAGTCGGTCGCGGCGGACTCGGTGATGGTGCGGATCGAGGCGCGGACCGCGCCGGGCAAGGCGCCGGCGGTGTCCCGGGCGCTGCGCCAGCGCCTGAAGACGGCCTTCGACCAGGCCGGGATCAAGGTCAAGGAGGAGGCCGCGCCGGTGGCCGCCGCGGCGACGACGGCCCCGGCCACCGGGGTGGTGATCTCCCCCGCGACCGAGTCGGCGCCGCCGTCCGCGCTGTCCGACCCGACCTCGCCCCGGTACCGGGCGACCGAGCCGATACCGGCACCGAGGCCGGCCGACGACCTCGCGAAGCCGTAGGGCGCCCCCAGGCCCGGCAGCGCGAAGCCCCGTTCCCAAGACCCTTGGGAACGGGGCTTCGTGCTGCCTGGTAACGCTTCGGCATCCTCCGGGCCGCGGACCATTGACACCCCGCTGACGGGGCCCGTACGGTCCTTCCCAAGCGACTGGAAACTTTCCTAACAGTTCGGCTCCCCGAATCCGAGGGTTCACCCTCGTCGCTCCCCCCACCAGCCGGAAGAGGAGGATTTCGCGCGTGACCAAGACCACCGCCAAGGCCCCCCTCGCCGGCACCCCCAGCCTGCTGCGCGCCATCAACGACCGCGCCGCCCTCGAACTGCTGCTGGAGAACGGACCGCTCTCCCGCACCCAGATCGGCACCCTGACCGGCCTCTCCAAGCCCACCGCCTCCCAGCTGCTGGCCCGCCTGGAGGCGGCCGGACTGGTCCTGCCGGTCGGCACCACCGCCGGCGGACCCGGCCCCAACGCGCAGCTGTACGAGGTGAATCCGGCCGCCGGCCACGTCGCCGGACTGGACGTCACCAACAGCGAGATCAGAGTCGCCGTCGCCGACATCACCGGCTCCACGCTGGCCGAGCACGCCGTGCCGACCAAGGGCGTGCCGGCCGCCGAGACCGTCGCCAAGGTCGCCGCCGCCGTCGCCGAGACCGTCCGCGCCGCCGGGCTGGCCGCGGGCAGCCTGCGCACCGCTGCGATCGGCGTCGGCGGCGCCCCCGACCCGGTCACCGGCAAGCTGCGCTACGCCTCCCACCTGCCCGGCTGGCACTCGCCGCGGCTGGTCGAGGAGCTGTCCGAGGCGATCGGCGCGCCCGTGTCGATCGAGAACGACGTGAACCTCGCCGCCGTCGCCGAACAGGCCTCCGGCGCGGCGCGGGGCTCCGAGGACTTCGTCCTGCTCTGGGCCGGTGCGGGCACCGGCGCCGCGATCGTCATCGCCGGCCGGCTGCACCGCGGCTTCACCGGCGGCGCCGGGGAGGTCGGCTACATGCCGGTGCCCGGCTCACCGGTCGCGCGGGACGTGCGCCGCCGCAAGTTCGGCGGGTTCCAGGAGCTGGTCGGCACACCCGCCGTCCGGACCCTGGCCCGCGAGCACGGGCTCGGCGCGCCCACCGCCGAGGACTCGATCGCCAAGGCCCTGGAGACCCCGGGCGCCGGCGACGCCTTCCTCGTCGAACTGGCCGGCCGGCTCGCCGTCGGACTGGCCGCGATCGTCGCCGTCGTCGACCCCCAGCTGGTGGTCCTCTCCGGCGCGGTGCCCACCGCGGGCGGCGAACGCCTGCGCGCCCTCGTCGAGGACGAACTGGCCAGGCTCTCCATCGCCCGGCCCGAGGTCCGCAGCAGTGCCCTGCCCGGCTCGCCCGTCCTGCTCGGCGCCCTGCAACGCGCGCTGGCGGACGCCCGCGAGGCGGTCTTCTCCACCCACTGACAGCCACCCACCGACGCTCACCGACGTTCACCGACGCCCACCCGCCGACGCTCCCCGGTCGCCCGCCACCCCGCACGCACCCTGCACCCACCTCTCCCCACCCCCGAACGCGGGCCCCGAGGCAATGACGCCTGCCCGCGCACCCCCAGGAGGACCTCGAAGTGCACTCCACCACCTCCCGCAGAGGCCGTCGCACGATCGCCGCCGTCACCGGCACCGCCGTCCTGGCCCTGCTCGCCACCGCCTGCACCGGCAGCAGCGAGAGCAGCGGCAGCGACGACTCGGCCAGCGGCAAGGACGTCACCATCACCTTCTGGCACGGCTGGAGCCAGGACAACGAGGTGAAGGCGATCAACGACAACATCGCCGCCTTCGAGAAGGCCCACCCCAACATCCACGTCAAGGCCGTGGACAACATCGCGGACGACAAGGTCAACCAGGCCCTGCGGGCCGGCGGCGACGACGCGCCGGACGTGGTCTCCTCCTTCACCACCAACAACGTCGGCATGTTCTGTTCGACCAAGGCGTTCACCGACCTCAAGCCGCTGCTGCAGAAGAGCGGCATCGACCCGGTCAAGACCTTCCCGGCCGCGATGCTCAACTACACGCAGTTCCAGGGCAACCAGTGCTCGCTGCCGCTGCTCGGCGACGCCTACGGCCTCTACTACAACAAGAAGGCCTTCGCCGACGCGGGCATCGCCAACCCGCCGAAGACCTTCAGCGAGTTCGCCGAGGACGCCAAGCGGCTGACCCTCGCGGACGGCGACGGCTACAAGCAGCTCGGCTTCATGCCGCTGTACCACGGCTACGAGTCGACCACCGAGCACTTCCTGGGCCAGTACGGCCCGACCTACTTCGGCGCCGACGGCAAGTCGAACGTCGCCGCCGACCCGAAGGTCGCCGCGATGCTCAAGTGGCAGAAGGGCATGGTCGACCAGCTCGGCGGCTACACCAAGCTGGAGAAGTACCGCGCCACCTTCGGCGAGGAGTTCAGCGCCAAGAACCCCTTCCTCACCGGCCAGGTCGCGATGGCCATCGACGGCGAGTGGCGCACCGCCGCCCTCGCCGACAACAAGCCCGACTTCGACTGGGCCACCGCCGCGTTCCCCGTCCCGGACGACCAGGCCGACACCTACGGCCGCGGCTACCAGACCGGCACCATCGTCGGCATCGCCAGCAGCAGCAAGAAGCAGGCCGCGGCCTGGGAGCTGGTCAAGTACCTGACCACCGACACCGACGCGGTGGTCGGCTTCGCCAACGCGATCCACAACGTGCCCAGCACCTTCGACGCGCTCAACTCGCCGAAGCTGACGAACGACCCGAACTTCAAGACCTTCATCGACGTCGCCAAGAACCAGTACTCGGGCACCACCCCGGCGGCCGTCAACGGCAGCGGCTACATCGCCTCCCTGCAGAACCTCGGCTACGACTACGAGTCCGGCAAGCAGCCCGATCTCGCGGCCGGCCTCGCGGCCACCGCCAAGGAGATCGACGCCGCCATCGCCCAGGCGAAGTAGCGGAAACGGTCCACGGAGCTCCCATGTCACTCGCGTTCGGCACCCGCAAGGGCACCGGATCGACCGACCCGGCGGCGCCCTCCACGCAGCACCTGCTGCGCCGGAAGCGCCGCCGGGAGGCGGCCCGCACCCTCGCCTTCCTCTCCCCCTGGCTGATCGGCTTCGGCGTCTTCTTCCTGTACCCGCTGATCTCCACCGCCTACTTCTCCTTCACCAAGTACAACGGCTTCGGCGCCCCCGCCTTCAGCGGCCTGAAGAACTGGGACTACGTCTTCAACGACCTCCCGGCGTTCTGGCAGGGCCTGCGCAACACCGTGTGGCTGGTCTTCATCATGGTGAGCCTGCGGGTCGCCTTCGGCCTCGGCATCGGCCTGCTCATCACCAAGGTCAAGACCGGCGCCGGCTTCTTCCGCACCGCGTTCTACCTGCCGTACCTGGCACCGCCGGTGGCCGCCACCGTCGCCTTCGCCTTCCTGCTCAACCCCGGCACCGGCCCGGTCAACCACTTCCTCGGCGAGCTCGGCCTCCCGCAGCCCGGCTGGTTCGCCAGCGCCGACTGGTCCAAGCCCGCGCTCACCATGCTCGCCATGTGGGGCATCGGCGACCTGATGGTCATCTTCATGGCCTCGCTGCTCGACGTCCCCAAGGAGCAGTACGAGGCCGCCGAACTGGACGGCGCCGGACCCTTCCAGCGGTTCCGGTACGTCACGCTGCCGAACATCTCGCCGATCATCATGTTCGCCGTGGTCACCGGCGTCATCCAGACCATGCAGTACTACACCCAGGCGATCGTCGCCGGGAAGGTCGCCGGCGGCATCGCGGGCAACTCCGGCCAGCAGTTCGAGCCCGGATTCCCGCAGGGCTCCACCTGGACCCTGCCGCAGATGGTCTACAACCTCGGCTTCCAGCGCTTCAACTACGGCGCGGCGTGCGTCGTCGCCCTGGTGCTGTTCGCCATCTCGATGGCCGTCACCTCGCTCCTGCTCCGCCGCAAGTCCGGCTTCATGGCGAGTGACGACTAGTCCGTGTGCTGCGGACCCAGCGGACCGATGAGGACCCGATCATGACTCTCAGCTCCACACTCACCAAGGCGCCCGCCCCGGCCGGCCCCTCCCGCGCCTCCGGCCCGGCCGCCCGGGCGGCCCGCCGCCGCGCGATGCTCCACTGGGTGGCCGTGCACTCGCTGGCCATCGCCGCCGCGCTGTTCTTCCTGCTGCCGTTCGTCTTCGCCTTCCTCACCTCGGTGATGACCGACCAGCAGGCGCTCACCACCGACTACTGGCCGACCTCCTGGCAGTGGGGCAACTACGGCAAGGTCTGGGACACCCCCGGCTTCCTCACCTGGTGGCGCAACACCCTGCTCTACGCGGGCCTCGGCACCGTACTGACCATCGTCTCCAGCCTGCCGGTCGCCTACGCGCTCGCCAAGTTCCGCTTCCGGGGCCGCAACCTGGCGCTGATGGCCGTCATCGCCATGATGATGCTCCCGCCGCAGGTCACCGTCATCCCGATGTACCTGTTCTGGGCCAAGCAGCTCGGCCTCGGCGGCTCGCTCTGGCCGCTCATCATCCCGATGGCCTTCGGCGACGCGTTCTCGATCTTCCTGCTGCGCCAGTTCCTGCTGACCATCCCCAAGGAGTACATCGAGGCCGCCCGGATCGACGGCTGCGGCGACCTGCGCACCCTGCTGAAGGTCGTGCTGCCGATGGCCAAGCCGGCCATCGCCGCCGTCGCCCTGTTCCAGTTCTTCTACTGCTGGAACGACTACTTCGGCCCGCAGATCTACGCCAGCAACAACCACGCGGCCTGGACGCTCTCGTACGGCCTGGAGTCGTTCAAGGGCGCCCACCACACCAACTGGAACCTCACCATGGCCGCCACCCTCCTCGTGATGGCACCGGTGATCATCCTCTTCTTCTTCGCACAGAAGGCCTTCATCGAAGGCGTGACACTGACAGGGGTCAAGGGCTGATGTCCGCACTCAAGTTGGCAATCGTCGGCGGCGGTTCGACGTACACCCCGGAGCTGATCGACGGCTTCGCCCGGCTCCGCGACACCCTGCCGATCGGCGAGCTGGTGCTCATCGACCCGGCCGCCGACCGGCTGGAGCTGATCGGCGGGCTCGCCCGGCGGATCTTCGCCAAGCAGGGGCACGCTGCCGTCGTCACCACCACCGTCGACGTCGAGGCCGGTGTCGCCGACGCCGACGCCGTGCTGCTGCAACTGCGCGTCGGCGGGCAGGCCGCCCGCAACCGGGACGAGACCTGGCCGCTGGAGTGCGGCTGCGTCGGCCAGGAGACCACCGGCGCCGGCGGCCTCGCCAAGGCGCTGCGCACCGTCCCGGTCGTCCTCGACATCGCCGAGAAGGTCCGGCGCGCCAACCCGGACGCCTGGATCGTCGACTTCACCAACCCCGTCGGCATCGTCACCCGCGCGCTGCGCAACGCCGGCCACAAGGCCGTCGGCCTGTGCAACGTCGCCATCGGCTTCCAGCGCAAGTTCGCGACCCACCTCGGCGTCGACCCGGAGCTGATCCGGCTCGACCACGTCGGCCTCAACCACCTCACCTGGGAGCGCGGCGTCACCCTCCTCGACGCCCCGGGATCGGCGACGGGCCGGGAAGTGCTGCCGGAGCTGCTCGCCGCGCACGGCAAGGCGATCGCCGAGGACCTGCACCTGCCGCAGCCCGTCATCGAGCGGCTCGGCGTCGTACCGTCCTACTACCTGCGCTACTTCTACCAGCACGACGCCGTCGTCGAGGAACTCAAGGTGCAGGGCTCGCGGGCCGCCCAGGTCGCCGAGATCGAGCGGCAGCTGCTGGAGATGTACGCCGACCCGGCCCTCGACACCAAGCCGGAACTCCTCGGCCAGCGCGGCGGCGCGTTCTACTCCGAGGCGGCGGTCCAGCTGATCGCCGCGCTGCTCGGCACCGGCGGCGGGACGTCCGTACAGGTCGTCAACGCGCCGAACAACGGCGTGCTGCCGTTCCTGCCCGACGACGCCGTCATCGAGGTCCCGGCCGAGGTCGACGCCAACGGCGTCCGGCCGCTCCCCCAGCGGGCCGTCGAGCCGCTGTACGCCGGCCTCATCGCCGCCGTCACCGCGTACGAGCAGCTCGCCCTCGACGCCGCCCTGCACGGCGGCCGCGACCGGGTCTTCGACGCCCTGCTCGCCCACCCGCTGGTCGGCCAGCTCGAACTCGCCGACCAGCTCACCGATCGGCTGCTCGCCCACAACCGCGAGCACCTCGCCTGGGCCTGACGGCCCGGGGCCCGGCTACGCCCCCGGGCCCCGCCGGGAAAGCCGCCCGGCCCGCGATATGAGGGTGTCGCGGGCCGGGCACTGCGAGGAGACCGACCACCCCCGGCCGGGGACAACGCCACGGCCGGGCCACGTACGAGCCGCGGGGACCTGATGACCCACCAGCCCGAACCGATCCTGCCAGGCGTCCTCGCCATCGACGCCGGCAACTCCAAGACCGACGTCGCCCTGATCGGCGCCGACGGCACCGTCCACGGCACCGCCCGCGGCGGCGGCTTCGCACCCCAGAAGATCGGCGGCGCCGCCGCCGTCGCCGGCCTCGCCCCGCTCGTCGAACAGGCCGCCGCCGCGGCCGGCCACCCCGCCTGGAGCGGCGTCCTCACCAGCCACGTCAGCGCCTGCCTGGCCAACGCCGACCTGCCCGTCGAGGAGGAGGCCCTGCGCGCCGCGCTGGAATCCCACCCCTGGGGCGCCAGCAACACCGTCGTCAACGACACCTTCGGCCTGCTGCGGGCCGGCACCGACGGCCCGCGCGGCGTCGCCGTCGTCTGCGGCGCCGGCATCAACTGCGTGGGCCTGCTGCCCGACGGCCGCACCGCCCGCTTCCCCGCCCTCGGTGAGCTCACCGGCGACTGGGGCGGCGGCGGGGGCCTGGCCGTCACCAGCATGTGGCACGCCGTCCGCCACGAGGACGGCCGCGGCGGCCCCACCGGGCTCTCCCGCGCCATCGCCGAGCACTTCGGCCTGCCCAGCGCCGGCGACGTCGCCGAGGCCGTCCACCTCGGGCACCTGCCGACCAGCCGGCTGCACGAGATCGTCCGGGTGCTGTTCGCCGTCGCGGAGCAGGGCGACGAGGTCGCCCTGGGGCTGATCGACCGCCAGGCCGACGAGATCGTCCGGCTCGCCGTCGTCGCCCTTCGGCGGCTGGAACTGCTCGACACGCCCACCCCGCTGGTGCTCGGCGGCGGCGTGCTCGCCTCCCGGCAGCCGCTGCTGATCGACAACCTGACCGCCCGTCTGGCCGAGGCCGCGCCGCTCGCCGAACCGCGGGTCGTCGTCGCGCCGCCCGTCCTGGGCGCGGCCCTGCTCGGACTCGACCACCTCAGGGCGGGCCCCGCGGCCCAGGCCCGGCTGCGCGAGGCGTACGAGGCGCAACGGCCCGTCGCCGCCTGACCGTTACGCCGCCCCTCAAGACTCCCGCCGCCGCCGGATCCGCACATCCGGCGGCGGCGGGAACCACAGCCCGTGCACCAGTCGTCTACCTGTGTGACGAGTTCCGCCGTTGTCCGGGGAGACTAGTGCCATGGCCGTGCCCCGAACCCTCCTCGCCGCGCTGCTCTGCTGCACCGCCGCAGCCGCCCTCGCCGCCTGCACTCCCGCCGACTCCGCGCCCACCATCGCCGCCGCCTCCGCCGCCGCCGTCGCCGACGGGGCGTACGACGACGAGGACGACCTGCTGGACGACGACCTCGCCGGCCCCGAGCCCAGCATGGACACCTCCCCCTCCCCCGCCGCCGACTGCGCCACCCCGACCCCGACCGAACGCCCCGGGCACACCGTCCTCGTGGTCCTCGCCACCGAGGACGGCGACGTCACCGCCCAGCCCGCCCGCTACTCCTGCGACGAGGCCCGCTACGAGGGGACGGGGGCGCCGGCCCGCTACGGCTTCGCGACCGCCGGGGTCGAGGCCACGCTCGTCGACCACCCGCACGCCGACCCGACCAGACCCGTCCGGCTGGAGGACGTGCTCGGGCACCTGGAGGACTGTCTGGCCGAGCACGAACCCGACCCGCCGTACGGGTGCTACGGCAACGTGTACGACGTGGTGCTGGACTCGCACGGGCGGATCATGCGGATCGGGGAGCTGGTCGGGCCGTGATCCGGCCGTGGACCGGCCGTGGTGCGGCCGTGATCCGGCTGGGCTCGGAACCGGCTCAGGACGGGGCGACGAGGCCGAACTCGTAGGCCTGGATGACCAGGTGGACCCGGTCCCGGGCGTCCAGCTTGGTGAACAGCCGGGCCACGTGCGCCTTGGCGGTGGCCACGCTGATGGTCAGCTCCTCGGCGATCTCGCCGTTGGACAGCCCGCGGCCGACCAGCGTCAGCACCTCGCGCTCGCGCTCGGTGATCCCGTCGACCGTCGCCCGGCCGGACCGGGCGGCGGCGGGCTGCGGGCGGGCGGCGAACTCGCCGATCAGCCGGCGGGTGATGCTCGGCGCGATCAGGGCGTCCCCGGCGGCGACCACCCGGACGCCGTCGAGGATGGTCTCCAGGGCGAGGTCCTTGACCAGGAAGCCGGCCGCCCCGGCCCGCAGCGCGCCGTACACGTAGTCGTCGTCGTCGAAGGTGGTGAGGACGAGGACGTGGGTCGGCAGGCCGGGGTCGGCGGTGATCCGGCGGGTGGCCTCGATGCCGTCCATGCCGGGCATCCGGATGTCCATCACGGCGACGTCGGGGCGCAGCCGGCCGACCAGTTCCACCGCCTCGGCGCCGTTGCCGGCCTCGCCGACGACCTCCAGGTCCGGGGTGTCGGCGATGAGCACGCGCAGACCGGTGCGGATGAGCGGCTGGTCGTCGACCAGGACGACACGGATCACGGGGAGACCTCCACGGGGAGCGGCAGTCGGGCGGCGACCTGGAAGCCGCCCGCGGGGCGCGGGCCGGCGCTGAACTCGCCGTGCAGCAGGCCGACCCGCTCGCGCATGCCGGCGATGCCGTAACCGGAGCCGGCGGACGGCCCGCCGGCTCCGGCGCCGAGGTCGACGACGGTGACGGCGACCTCCTCGGGGCCGTAGTCGACGGTGACCCGGCAGTCCCGGGTGCCGGAGTGCTTGACCACGTTGGTGACCGCCTCCTGCACGATGCGGTAGGCGGCGAGGTCCACCTCGGGCGGCAGCGGGCGGGGCTCGCCGAGGCGGGTGAGCGCGACCCGCACGCCCGCGCCGGCCGTCTGCTCGACCAGCCGGTCCAACTCGCCCAGCCCCGGGGCGACCTCCATCGGCGCGGACTCCGGCTCGCCCTGGCGCAGCGCCCCGAGCATCCGGCGCAGCCCGGCCAGGGTCTCCCGGCTGGTCGCCTCGATGGCGTTCAGCGCGTTGCGGGTCTCGGCGGGCTGGGTGTCCATGACCCGGCTGCCCATCCCGGCCTGGATCGCGATGATGCCGATGCTGTGGGCGACCATGTCGTGCAACTCGCGGGCGATCCGCAGCCGTTCGGCGGTGATCGCCTGCTCGGTGGCGCGGCCGCGCAGGGCCTCGACGTGTGCCCGGCTCTGCCGGACGGTGTTGCCGACCAGCCAGGCGATCGCGACGGTCGCGGCGAGGGCGCCGAAGGCCAGCGGGTTGACGGGGTACTCGCACACGGCGCCCCAGGCCAGCATCGTGGTGACCATGGCGACCGGCATCCCGGCGGCGCACAGGGAGACGAGGCGGGACCGGGTGGCGGCGCAGTAGCCGACGATCACGTCGGCGATCAGGAACTGCACCACCGGCGTCTCCTGGACCTCCCGCATCCCGATGGTGTAGGCGCAGCCCGCGAGCGCCACCGCGACGGCGGCCAACGGCACGCGGGCCAGCAGCAGCGCGACCAGGGTGGTGACCACCGCGGTGACCAGGAGCGGCATGTCCTCCAGGTTGCCGTTGTACTGGAAGAGGTGGTGCAGCTCGTCGGCGCGCGTGAGCACCCGGATCCCGATGACGGTCAACCAGAACGCCGCCACCCACACGCCCAGGGGCAGGCGTCTGAACAGGGGCGGACGAGGGTTGGTGATCATCGCCCGATGGTAGCGGCGGCCCGTGCGGCGGCGCATTGGCCCGAGGGCGTAATCCCCCGGGCCAGTGCGGCCGCGGGCGGTTGTGGCCCGCGGCCCGATGCCCGGCCGGGGCCCCGGACGGCACCGTTGTCCCCGTGATCGAGATCGAGCGACTGACCAAGCGGTACGGCGCCACCACGGCCGTCGACCAGTTGACCTTCACCGTCCGGCCGGGCACCGTCACCGGCTTCCTCGGCCCCAACGGCGCCGGCAAGTCCACCACGCTGCGGATGATCCTGGGGCTGCACACCCCGACCGAGGGGTCCGTCACGGTGGACGGCGTGCCCTTCGCGGACCGGCCGCGCGGACTGCGCCACGTCGGCGCCCTGCTGGACGCCCAGGACGTGCACGGCGGGCGCAGCGCCCGAGCCCACCTGTCGGCGCTCGCCCGCGGCAACCGCATCCCGCTCCGGCGGGTGGACGAGGTGCTCGCCGAGGTCGGCCTCGGCAAGGCCGCCGGGCGCCGGATCGGCGGCTACTCGCTGGGCATGAAGCAGCGGCTCGGCATCGCCGGCGCGCTGCTCGGCGACCCGCCGGTGCTGCTGTTCGACGAGCCGCTCAACGGCCTCGACCCGGAGGGCGTGCTGTGGGTGCGCGGCCTGTTCCGCCGCCTCGCCGAGGAGGGGCGGACGGTCTTCGTCTCCAGCCACATGATGGCCGAGATGGAGCACACCGCCGACCGGCTGGTGGTGATCGGCCGGGGCCGGCTGATCGCGGACGAGAGCCTGGCGGAGTTCTCCGCCCGCAACGCCGTCACCAGCGTGGCCGTCCGGACGCCCGAACTGCCGTCGCTCGCCGAGGTGTTGCGGGCCGAAGGGGCGGCCGTACGGCAGGCGCAGGAGCCGGACGGGGCGGTGGTGACCGGGCTGCCCGCCGCCCGGATCGGCGAACTCGCCCTGCGGCACGGCCTGGTGCTGCACGAGCTCGCCACCCGTACCTCGTCCCTGGAGTCGGCGTTCATGTCGCTGACCGCCGACAGCGTCGAATACCTGGCAGGAGATGCCCGATGAGTACCGCCGCCCTCACCCCCGCCCGCCCCCACACCCGCCCGGCCGAGCCGCGGGCCCGGTTCGGCGACCTGCTCGCCGCCGAGTGGATCAAACTGCGCTCGCTGCGGTCCACGTACTGGGTGCTGGCGCTGGCCTCGCTGGCCTCGATCGTGGTCAACCTGAACGCCGTCCACACCGACCTGACCTACATCGACCATCCCCGCCCGCCAGTGCCCGGCTTCCCGCCGTACCGGTACGACCCGCTGTACCACGGCCTCAGCAGCATCTCCGGCGCCCTGATGGCCGTCGCGGCCGGCAGCCTCGGCGCGATCACCGTGTTCGGCGAGTACACCACCGGCATGATCCGCACCACCTTCGCCGCCGTGCCCGACCGGCGGGGCGTGGCCGTGGCCAAGGTGGTGCTGGTCGCCGGCCTCACCTCGCTCGCCGGGGCGGCGGTGTCCGCGGTGTCCTTCTTCGGCAGCAACGCCATGCTGGCCTCCCGGCACGCCGGGCTCTCCATCACCGACGAGGGCTGCCTGCGGGCCGTCCTCGGCTACGCGGCGATCGTGCCCGTCTGCGCGCTGATCGGGATGGCCCTCGGCGCCCTGCTGCGGCACGCCACCGCTTCGATCGTCTCGCTGGTCATGCTGCTGTTCATCGTGCCGATGCTGTTCGGCGGCGACCGCTACCGCTGGTTGAAGGAGATCGGCAACCACCTGCCGCTCGCCGCCGAGGGGAGGCTGACGATCAACCCCAACTCCTCGACGACGATGGGCAAGTACGCGCCGAGCGTGCTCGACTCCTGGATCACCCTGGGCGCCTGGGCGGCCGTCGCGCTGGCGGCGACGGTGGTCCTGATGCGGCGGCGGGACGTCTGAGCCCGACGGAAGCCGGGGTGTCAGGCGGCCGAGGTCGCCGCGGCGGCCGCCTTGGCGCGGAAGGCTCCGAGGGTGGCGGCGGGGACGCCGCAGGCGGGGAGGAAGGCCTCGGCGCCGCCGTGGCGGGTGCGGACGCGGTCGAGGAAGACGGCCATGGCCTCCGCCGGGGCGTCGAGGAGCGGGGCGGGGATGGTGAGTTCGCGGCCTTCGGAGTCGGTGACCCGGGCGCCGCGGGCGTTGAGCGCGGTGCGGTGGCGCTCGGAGAGGCCGGCGAAGATCTGCGGCAGGGCGTCGGCGGTGCGGGCGTAGTCGGCGACGATCCGCTCGGCGGGCACGCCGAGGAGGTCCAGCAGCAGGGCGGTCAGCAGGCCGGTGCGGTCCTTGCCGGCGGCGCAGTGCAGGAGGACGGCGCCCGGACGGGCGGCGGCCTCGACGGCGGCGGTGACGGCCTCGGGCGCGGACTCGGCCAGCAGCACGTAGTAGTCGCCGAGGTCGGCGGCGGTGGCCATGGTGCGCATCCGGGCGGCGAGGCCGTCGCCGGTGGGGTTCACCGGGGCCGCGACGACGGCTATCCCGGCGGCCTCGGCGGCGGCCCAGTCGGCGGGGTCGGTCTCGCGGGTGTCGCGCAGGTCGACGATGGTGCGGATGTCGCAGGCGCGCAGCTGGGCGACGGTGGCCTCGTCGGCGGCCGGGAACGGCTGGGCGGAGCGGTACAGCACGCCGGGGCGGATCCGCCGGCCCTCGGGGTCGCCGAGGACGGCGGGGTCGCGGAAGTTGACCAGGGACATGCGCGGGGCCTTTCGGTGGGGCCGTGGGGGGAGGGGGCCAGACATCCAGACGTCCATCTAGACGTCTAGATGTCTAGTCCCTCCCCGGGGTGCGGAGCAAACCACGGTCGCCCGCACCCCTCCATCCCACCCCTGCCGACCGGTCCCGTCGACCGGAGGGAGGGGACGGGAAGAAGGAGGGCGGGGAACCGGCGGTGGACGGGCGGCGGCCGAGCCGCCCCGGATGGACACGGTGATCCGGGCCTCCGCCCGGCCCGCGATAGCGCCAGGTCAGCCGCCCACCCCGCACCGTTCGGCGCCGTATCGATCCTGCTAAAGTTCCGCGCCGGATCATCACGCGTCACGGGGGGCGGAGTACCGCGGTGTCCGAGGGGACCGAGCACGACATACCCACCGAACTCGCCGAGGTCTACCTCGGGCTGCTCGCCGACGCCTCCCGCACCGGGAGGCTGCTGCGCCGGGACGAACTGGAGTGCCTGCGCACGCTCGGCGAGCACTGCGCCGAGGCCGGGTACGGGCTGCGCGACGTCGTCGCGCACTGCCTGTCGGCCACCCGGCGGGCCTGGCAGACACTACCGGGCATCACCGCGGCGGGCGGCGTCGGGGAACTGCGCCGGACCGGCGACGCCGTGCTCGCGGCGACCGAAGCCGCACTGGCCGCACTCGGCGAGGGGCACGATCGCGCACAGCGCATGGCGGTCCGCCAACAGGAGTCCGCACGGCGCGAGTTCATCGACGACCTGCTGTACGGCCGCAGCGACCTGGGCCTGCTGGCGGAGCGCGCCGAGCGGTTCGGGCTGCGGCTGGCGGGCGCGTACGCGGTGGCGGTGGCGGTCGGCGACACGCCGTTCGCGGACGTCCACCCGCTGGTGCACCGGGTGGAACGGGAGCTGGTCGGGCGGTTCGGCGAACGGGACGTCCTGCTCGCCGGCAAGGACGGCCGGCTGGTGTGCATCGCCCCGGACACCGAGCGCGCCGTCCTGGAGGCCTTCGCCGACCTGACGCTGCGCCCCGGCCCCGGCTACCGCCCGGTGCTGCGGGTGGCCACCGGGCGCCGGCACTCGGGGGCCACCGGGGTGCTGCGCAGCTACGAGGAGGCGCTGGGCGCGCTGGACTACGCGGACCGGCTGGACCTGCCGGCGCAGCAGCTGAAGGCCGAGGAACTGCTGGTCTTCCCCGTGCTGATGCGCGACCGGGCGGCGATGGCCGACCTGGTGCGCAGCGTGCTGGGCCCGCTGACCGAGGCGCGCGGCGGCGCCCGCCCCCTGCTGGACACCATCGCGGTGCAGGCGGAGGCCGCGTACGTGAACGCGGAGGCGGCCCGGCGGCTGGGGCTGAGCGTGCGCACGCTCGGCTACCGGCTGGAGCGGATCAAGGCGCTGACCGGCTACGACCCGTCGGACGCCCTGCAGCGGTTCACCCTGGAGACGGCGGCGATGGGGGCCCGGCTGCTCAACTGGCCGGAGCAGCCGCTGTAGACGGCGGCCAAACGCCCCCGGGCGGTGCGTTCCAGGGTGTCAAAGGGCCGTAAAGATTGCCGGATCCTGGCAATGTGCGAACGGCCCCTCCGCTGTCACGATCTCCATGGCGCCGAGGTGCGGTGCCGTGGGAACAGCGGGGGAGCGTGGCCGGGATGGGGGGATTCGTCGCGGCCGCGCTGGCTTTTCCGACGGCGCTGTTCAGCTTCGCGCTGGTGGTGGTCGTCGGGTACTGGCTGCTGATGCTGGTCGGCGGCCTGGGCTTCGACGCCCTGCACGGGGGACACGGCGTCGGGCATGCCGGTCACGTCGGCCATGCCGGTCACGCGGGCGACCTGGGCCACGGTGCCGGGGGGCACGCGGCCCACGCGACCCACGGGGGACACGGTGCCCAGGACGGGCACGGCGCCGACGGCCGGGGCGCCCACCACCACGGAGGCGTGCTGGGCGCGCTGGGGCTGGGCGGGGTGCCCGTGACGGTGGCGGTGTCGCTGCTGGTCGCGCTCGCCTGGTTCGTCAGCCTGGCTGGCACCGTCCTCACCTCGGGGGCACCGGCGCGCGGCGGCGTGTTCGCCGTCGCGCTGGTCGCCTCCTGGGCGGGCACCCGGCTGCTGGTCCGGCCGCTGTCCCGGCTGTTCCCCGAGGACCGCCCGGCGACCCGGGGGGACTTCGTCGGCCGCGTCTGCGTGATCCGCACCGGCCGGGTGACGGCCGACTTCGGGCAGGCGGAGGTCACCGCCGAGGACGGCTCCACCGCGACCGTCCAGGTCCGCACGCTCACCGAGGAGCCCGGACTGGCGGCCGGCCGCACCGCCCTGATCTTCGACTACGACGCCGACGGCGAGCACTTCCTGGTGGCGCCGTTCGACCCGGCGCTACCGGGCGACTGACTCCCCCGGGCGTTCCCTTATCCCCTTATCCCCTTTGTTCTGCTTGCTCCGTTTGTTCTGCTTGCTCCGCCCTCATCCGCTTTCATCCGCTCGACTTCGCACCATCTCGTCATCTCGTCAAAGGACTCCGTGATGGACACCATCGCCGTGGGTTTCGGCATTCTCGTCGCCGTCGTACTGCTCATCGTGCTCGCCATGCTGCTGTTCGTGGGCCGCCTGTTCCAGAAGGTCGAGCAGGGCAAGGCGCTGATCGTCTCCCGCACCAAGAAGGTGGACGTCACCTTCACCGGCGCGATCGTCCTCCCGGTGCTGCACAAGGCCGAGTTGATGGACATCTCGGTGAAGACGGTGGAGATCCACCGCGCCGGCCGGGACGGGCTGATCTGCCGGGACAACATCCGGGCGGACATCCGGATCTCCTTCTTCGTGCGGGTGAACAAGACCGTCGAGGACGTCATCAAGGTCGCGCAGGCCATCGGCACCGCCCGCGCCAGCGACCCGTCCGCGATCCAGGACTTCTTCGCGGCCAAGTTCGCCGAGGCGCTGAAGACCGTCGGCAAGCAGCTCGACTTCACCGACCTCTACACGCACCGGCACGAGTTCCGGGACCAGATCATCGCGGTCATCGGCACCGACCTCAACGGCTACACCCTTGAGGACGCGGCCATCGACCACCTCGAACAGACCCCGATGAACCAGCTGGACTCCGACAACATCCTCGACGCCCAGGGCATCCGCAAGATCACCGAGCTGACGGCGATCGAGCACGTGCGCACCAACGAGTACCAGCGCACCGAGGAGAAGGAGATCACCCGGCAGAACGTGGATGCCCGGGAGGCCGTCCTCGAACTCCAGCGCCGCCAGGCCGACGCCGAGATCCGCCAGCGCCGCGAGATCGAGACCCTGCGGGCCACGGAGGACGCGGTGATCGCCCGGGTCCAGGAGGAGGAGCGGCTGAACGCCCAGACCGCCTTCCTCCGGACCGAGGAACTGCTCGGCGTGCAGCGCGAGAACCAGGCCCGCGAGGTCGCGGTGGCGCAGAAGAACCGCGAGCGGGTGATCGCCGTGGAGAACGAGCGGATCGAGAAGGACCGCCTGCTGGAGGTCATCGGCCGCGACCGGGAGACCGAACTCGCCACCATGGCCAAGCAGAAGGAGGTCGAGTCCCGCCGGCGGGAGGTCGCCGACGTGGTCCGCGAGCGGGTGGCGGTGGAGCGCACCGTCGCCGAGCAGGAGGAGGCCGTCAAGACGCTGCGCGCCACCGAGGACGCCGAGCGCACCCGCCGCGCGGTGATCATCCAAGCCGAGGCGCAGGCGCAGGAGAAGCTCGTCAAGGACATCAAGGCCGCCGAGGCCGCCGAGCAGGCCGCCTCGCACAAGGCCCGCGAGTCGCTGGTGCTGGCCGAGGCCCGGCAGCAGACCGCCGAACTGGACGCCACCGCCAAGATCCGGATGGCCGAGGGCATCCGGGCGGAGGCCGCCGCCGAGGGGCTGGCCCAGGTGCAGGTGCGCGAACAGGAGGCCGCGGCGGTGGAGAAGGTCGGCCGCGCCGAGGCCGCCGTCCAGGCCGAGAAGGCGAAGGCCGCCGCGCTGGAGATCGGCGCCAAGCTGAAGGCCGAGGCCGAGGGCCTCACCGAGAAGGCCGCGGCGATGGCGAAGCTGGACGAGGCCTCGCGCGGGCACGAGGAGTACCGGCTGCGGCTGGCCGCCGAGAAGGACGTCCGGCTGGCCGGGCTGGACACCCAGCGGCAGATCGCCGAGGCGCAGGCCGCGCTGGTCGCGGCCGGGCTGGAGAAGGCGAAGATCGACATCGTCGGCGGGGACGGGGTGTTCTTCGACCGCCTGGTGCAGTCGGTGACGGCCGCCAAGAGCGTCGACGCCTTCGTCGGGCACTCGCAGACCGCCCAGGCCCTGGCCGGGCCCTGGCTCGACGGCAGCGCCAGCTTCACCGAGGACCTCACCCGGGTGCTGTCCTCGGTGTCCACGGCGGACGTGCAGAACCTGACGGTGTCCGCGCTGCTGATGCGGATGATCGGCGCCGGGGGCGGCGAGCAGGCCGGGCAGCTGCGGCAACTGCTCACCTCGGCGCAGAAGTTGGGGCTCGCAGAGACGTCGATCGGGGCGCTGGCGTCGGTCAACGGCTCCAGGTGAACGTGAACGCCTGAGTCGCCTGAGTACCCGACCTCCTGAGTAGTCGAGAAACTGAGTAGTTGAGGAACTGACGTGGTGGACGCCCTCGACGCCCGGCTCGACGCCGGCACCTACGAGGTCCTGCGCGGCCGACTCGCCCGGTCCGCCGCCGAACTCGCCGACCGCGCGCAGGCGTTGAACGCCCGCCGGGTCGGGGAGTTCGGCGGCGGGGAGCTGCGGCTGGCAAGCACCGGCCGGCTCACCACCGGCCGGGCCTGCCTCCCGCAGGACCTCACCGCCGCCGGCGGGCTGCTCCTGCTCGGAACCCGCCCGGGCGGCGCGCCCGACGCCGCCGTCTCCGCTTCCGCCGTCTCCGCCTCCATCTCCGCTTCCGCCATCTCCGCCGCCGCTTCCGCCGGCGCCCCGGCCGAGGGCTCCCCGGGCGCCGGGCCGCTCGGGGAGGTCCTGAGCGTCCACCACCCCGACCTCACCCCCGCCCCCGCCGAGGGCACCCTGCTGGACGACCCGCGCCTGCGCCAGGACCTCGCCGACCTGCACCGCTACTTCCGCGACGCCCGGCTGGAACGACTGCGCCCCGTCGGCGGCCGCCTGCTCGCCGTCTTCCGCACCGGCCCCGCCGCCGCCGACGTCCGGGTGCTGCGCTGGCGCCCCGTCGACGACCTCGCCGACGACGGGCCCCTTGCCTACCAGGACGGCCGCGGCGAACGCGACCACACCGCCGCCGACGGCCAGCAGCTCGCCTGGACCGCCCTCACCCGGGACGACCAGCTGCCCGCCGCCCCCGGCAGCCCGCCGCGCGCCGACCTCGGCGGCGAACTCCGGCTCGGCATCGACGGCGGCCGGCTGACCGTCACCGCCCCCGACGGCCGGGAGCTGCACCACGAACCCCTCGCCGAGGCCCTGCAGACCCTCGCCGACACCCAGATCGCCCACGCCCGGCTCGGCACCCTGCTGCTGGTGCGCGTGCGCCCGTACCAGGAGGAGACCGTCCGGCACCTGGTCTGCCACCTGCCCACCGGCCGGGTCACCCGGATCGACGCGCTCGGCCAGGCCTGCCTGCGGCTGCCCGCCGACCAGGGCGTGGCCTTCCCCGGCGGCTGCCACCTCACCGACGGCACCGTGCGCAGCTACGACCAGCCGGTGGACGGCCTGGTCTACGAGCGCACCCTCGTCTCGCCCAACGGCGAGGACGTGCTGTACGAGTTCCGCTCCCCCGCCGACGGCCGCGCCCTGCTCCAGCCGTACAACAGCGTCCGCCAGGAGGCCGCCGCCCCGCTGCCCTGCCAGGGCTACGCGCTGCTCGCCGACGGCACCCTGATCGCCCTCCGCCCGGCCGAGGACGGGCCCACCCGGCTGCACCCCGTCCAGCTGTGGCAGACCCCGTTCACCAGCGAGCGCCACGCCGCCGCGCAGCCGCCCGGCACCGGCCCGCTCGCCCGGATCGGCAACGCCGACCTCGTCCGCGGCCTCGCCGACTGCCTCTCCCTGGCCCGGCTCGCCGCCGCCGGCGCCGACACCCCGGCCGGCCACCAGGCCGTCCTCGCCGCCTGCACCCGCACCGCCGACCGGCACCACTGGCTGGGCCAGCCCGGCCTCGGCGACCTCGCCGCCCCGCTCGCCGAGATCCGCGACACCGCCCGGCAGGTCATCGCCGAGTACGAGGCCGTCGCCGAACTCACCGCGCACGCCGCCCGGCAGACCGAACAGGCCGCCGAGCACGTCGAAGGCCTGCTGCGCACCGCCCGCGGCGAGACCCTCGCCGACGCCGCCGAATGGGTCGACCGGCTCGCCGGGCTGCGCCGCGCCCAGGGCCGGGTCGAGGCGCTGCGCGACCTGCCGCGCGCCGAGCCCGCCCGGATCGACACGCTCGCCGCCCACCTCGCCGAGGGCCTGACCGAGGCCGCCGCCCGCGCCGTCGGACACCTCGCCGAACCCGAGGCCTTCGCCCCGCACCGCCGGCGCGCCGGCGAACTCGCCGACCGCTGCGCCGCCCTCGCCACCGCCGCCGGAGCCGAGCCGCTGGGCCTCCAGATCTCCGAGCAGAGCGAGGCGTTGCAGACCGTCTCGGAGCTCGTCGGCACCCTCGACCTGGCCGACGCCACCACCCGCACCGCCATCCTCGACCGGCTCGCCGACGTCCTCGGACTGCTCAACCGCGCCCGCGCCGCCCTCACCGTCCGCCGTCGCGACCTGCGCACCCGCGAGGCCGCCGCCGAGTTCGCCGCCGAAACCGCCCTGCTCGCCCAGGCCACCACCGCCGCGCTCGCCGCCGCCGACACCCCCGAGGCCTGCGACGACCAGCTCGGCCGACTCCTGCTGCGGATCGAGCAGTTGGAGACCCGCTTCGCCGACGCCGACCCGGCGCTGGGCGAACAGCTCGCCGACCGGCGCACCGGAATCCACGACGCCCTCACCGCCCGCCGCCAGCACCTGCTGGAGGAGCGCGCCCGCCGCGCCGACCGGATCGCCGCCTCCGCCGAACGCATCCTCGACACCCTGCACCGGCGGCTCACCGCCCTCGACACCGCGGCCGAGATCGACGCCGCCCTCGCCGCCGACCCGACCGCCGTCAAACTCCGCGACCTCGCCGCCCAGTTGACCGCACTCGGCGACCGGGTCCGGGCCGAGGAGCTGACCGGACGGCTGCGCGCCGCCCGCAGCCGCGCCCACCGGGCCCGACGCGACCGCGCCGAACTCGCCGGCGACGGCCCCGGCACCCTGCGACTGGGCCGCCACCTGTTCGCCGTCACCACCCAGCGGCCCGAACTCACCCTCGTCCCCTGGCGCGGCCGCCCCGCCTTCACCCTCACCGGCACCGACTACCGCTCCCCCGTCACCGACCCGGCGTTCGCCGCCACCGAGCGCTACTGGGGCCGGCCGCTGCCCTCCGAGACCCCCGCGCTGTACCGGTCCGAATACCTCGCCGCCAGCCTGCTGCTGGCCGCCGAACCGGACGGGCTGGACGCCCTGCGCGCCGAGGGCGACCTGCTGGAGTTCGTCCGCCGCGCCGCCGAACAGCGCCCGGACGAGGGCTACCAGCGCGGCGTCCACGACCACGACGCGGCGCTGCTGCTCCGCGCCCTGCTCGAACTCCACGCCGAGGCAGGCCTGTTGCGCCACCCGGCGGCGGCCCGGGCGGCCGCTCAGCTGTACTGGGCGCACGGCGCCGACGAGCGGCAGCGACTGGTCTGGCACACCCGGGCCCGCTCGCTCTCCCTCGCTCGCACCCTCGCCCGGCAGGCCTTCGGCGCCGCGCCGCGACTGGGCCTGCCGGCCGCACCGGACCCGGCCGCACCTGCCCCGGCCGCACCGGCGGCCCTGACCGCGCTGTCCGACCTGTCCGACGAACTGAGCTCCGCCGTCACGGAGTTCACCTCGTGCCCGCAACCCGCCGGCCCATACCTGGTGGCCGAACTCGCCGCCGCCACACCCACGTTCGCTTACGCGCCGGGGGCCGCAACCCTGCTCGACAAGTTCCACGCCGCACCCGAGTCCGCCGGTCTCACCGAAGCGCTGGCCGCACTGCCCGCCGAGCCCGCGCTGCTGCCCGCCCGGCGCCAACTCGCCCAGGCCTGGCTGGAGTCCAGCGCCGTCGACGCCGACCCCGGCGACCTCGCCGAGGCCGCCGCCGCGCTCCTCTGCCCGTCCCTGCCACGCCGGCCCGCCGAAGGCGCCGCCACCACCCGCCTCACCGGCCTGCTCGGCGACCACCCCCGACTCCCGGGCGGCACACTCGACCTTCGCCTCGACGAACTCCTCACCCGGGTAGCGGAGTTCGCCGCCACCGAGGCCCCCGGATACCGCGCCTACCAGCGACTGCGCGCCGACCTGCTGGCCGCCGAGCACACCCGGCTACGGCTCGACCAGTACCGGCCGGCCCCACTCAACGGCTTCGTCCGCAACCGACTCATCGACCAGGTCTACCTGCCGCTGGTCGGCGACAACCTCGCCAAACAGCTCGGCACCGCCGACGCCGGCGGACCGGTCGACCGCAGCGGCCTACTGCTCCTGGTCTCCCCGCCCGGCTACGGCAAGACCACCCTCGTCGAGTACCTCGCCGAACGGCTCGGCCTGCTGCTGGTCACCGTCAGCGGCCCCGCGCTCGGCCACCGGGTCACCTCCCTCGACCCCGCCGAGGCCCCCGACGCCACCTCCCGCCGCGAGATCGAGAAGCTCAACTTCGCCCTGCACGCGGGCGACAACGTGCTGCTCTACCTCGACGACGTCCAGCACACCTCGCCCGAGCTCCTCCAGCGCTTCATCCCGCTCTGCGACGCCCAGCGCCGGATCGACGGGGTGTGGGACGGCGAGGCCCGCGAGTGGGACCTGCGCGGCAAGCGCTTCGCCGTCGCCATGGCCGCCAACCCGTACACCGAGTCCGGCCGCCTCTTCCGGCTGCCCGACATGCTCGCCAACCGCGCCGACGTCTGGAACCTCGGCGACGTCATCGCCGGGCGCGAGGACCTCTTCGCGCTCAGCTTCGTCGAGAACGCGCTGCCCGCCAACCCTCACCTGGCCCCGCTCGCCACCGCCGAGCGCGCCGACCTGGACACCCTGCTGGCCCGCGCCACCGGCACCCCGGGCGGCCCCCTCACCGGCGCCTGGCCCGCCGCCGAGGCCGAACGGATGACCGCCGTCCTCGCCGGACTGCTCCACCTGCGCGGCACCGTCCTCGCCGTCAACCGCGCCTACCTGGCCTCCGCCGCCCAGGACGACCGCACCCGCACCGAACCCCCGTTCCTCCTCCAGGGCTCCTACCGCAACATGGCCAAACTCGCCCAGCGCCTCGACCCGGCCCTCACCCGCCCCGAACTCGACGCCCTCCTCACCGACCACTACCGCGCCGAAGCCCAGCCCCTCGGCGCCGACGCCGAAGCACAGCTGCTGAAGCTGGCCGAACTCCGAGGCGGCCTCACCCCCGCCCAGGCCACCCGCTGGGAGGAGCTCAAGCACACGCGGCGGAGGTGACGGGCCCGGGCGGCCGACCCGGATCCACCGGAGTCGGCCGCCGACGAGGACCGGCCGGCTACGCCCGGCCGAGGACGTCGTCCACGAGCTCCAGCCACAGGTCGAGTTCAGGCGCCGCGAGCTTGAAGATGTGCTTCGAGCCGCGCAGCCGCTCGTAGGAGGCGACCAGCTGGTGGGCGACCCGCTCGGTCTCGGCCGGTAGGACACCGTGGATCAGGTCGGTCCAGCGCGGCGCGTTCCTGCCGCCGTCGTAGAGCTTCTCCAGCGGAAGGACCCGGCAGGCCGTCCAGGTCACCAGCTCAGGCGCGTACTCCAACAGCTTGTAGCAGCCTGTGTTATGACGCTTTCGGATGCGGGCGATGGCCTTCTGCGTCTCGCGCCTGGCCTCCACCGCGACCTGGACGCTGGTCGCCCGCAGGTGCTCGTGCACGATGCTCCGGTAGGGGGCACCGGCGATGTCCGACCAGAGCGCGTCCAGGCCTTCAGCGGTGTGGAGTTGATGGCTCAGATAAGGGCGCGGCGCGGCCGACAGCGCCGCGAGCGACCGGAACACGTCCGCGGGTGTGAATCCCACCGGGTGCGGCCCGGCCACGATGCCTCGCCGGGGATCGAAGTAGCTCCCTTCCGCCTGGAACTCGGCCTGCACCGCGAGCAGGTGCGGACAACGGGCGAGGTTGTCCTGCGGCACGGCGAAGTTGACGTAGCGATCGGTCTGGTCGCAGAACTCGCGGACCCGGTGGCGGCCGTCGCCGGTCACGACGATGACCGACAGGACGGCCTTCGCCAGGTCTGCGGGCGGCAGTTCGCGGGAGATGTGGGCGATCGTGACGAGTCGCTGGAACCCGTCGAAGCACTGCACCCCCGCCAGCCCGAGCCGCCCCGCCCCGGCCGCCCGGTCCGGCTCCCAGTGCAGGCTCTGCGCACCGAGGATGATGGGGCCGGCCAGACCGAACTCCTCCGGCCGTTCGCGCAGCAGGGTTGCGAGGGCCTGGTTCCCCGGACTGTCCGCCAAGTAGCCGCGTCGACTTCCGAGCACGACGGCCGCATCGGGCATGGCGGCCAGGCCCGCCAGTTCGGTCGCGCTGATCTGGGTGAACCACCGGTTGCCGAACGTCGTGGCATGAAGCGCCCTGAGGATGTGGCGGTCGGGAACCCAGCCGGTCTCTGCCGCCAACGAGAGTCCTCGCCAAGCACCGAGCGGTGCGGCATTGTTGTCCATGCCCGGTTCAACGTCGTAGCGGCGACCAGGTTGCGGCGCAGGGCGCCCCCGTGCGGGAGAGTTTCGATCGAGTCGGACCGCGCCGGTTCGGCGACCCGGCGAGGTGGCTCAACCCCCGTTCCACGATTCCACGATGCACGCCGTCGGCGGGGGCCATTTTGCTCCCGGGGAAATATGTAGACCGGTCTACATTTGGCTGCTCGATGGAGCCCGCGCACAGGAAGTCGGCCGGTCCGACTTCCTGTGCGCAACCGGTTCAGATTAAGTAGACCGACCGACATATTCTTTCGCGCCGACCAGCATCAACCCGCTGCCCGTCTACCGTCGGCGGGCGGCCGCCAGCAGCTCGGGGACGGTGGCGAGCTTGACGCGGGGGCGGCCCTCGGCCTCACCCCGGGCGCGCTCCGCCCGCTCCACGGCCCGCAGTCCCTTGAGCCCGACGGCGTCCGGGCGACGGTGGCGGACGAGGCGGTCGAAGTCCGTGCGGCTCGCCGCCGGGGCGGCCAGCGCGCGGGCCGCCGCGTCGTCCAGGAGCGCGTCCACGGTCTCGCGGGCGCACGCCCGGTTGGCGCCGATCCCCCCGGACGGCCCGCGCTTGGCCCACCCCACCACGTACGCCCCGGGCAGCGGCCGCCCCGTCGCCGGGTCCACGACCCGCCCGCCCCGGTGCGCGACCGTCGCCGTCCGCTCGTCGAAGGGCAGCCCGGGCACCGGTACGCCCCGGTGCCCTATGGAGCGCACCACCAGGCCGGCCAGCAGCGTGTCCGTCTCCCCGGTCGGTTCGGCTGCCCGGCCGCCCGCGAGGGTGGTCCGGGCGACGGTCAGGCCCGTCACCCGCCCGCCCCCGGCAGCCGCGCCGGGCCCGCCGGGTTCACCGGGTTCACCGGGCGGGGTGAACGCGGTGAGCGCGGTCGGCGCGGACAGGAAGCGCAGCACGATCCGCCGGCCCGGCGCCGGCTCGGCGCCCCCGTCGAACGCCACCAGCGGCAGCCCGGCGAGCAGCGCGGCCCGCGACTCCGACGCAGTCGTCCCGGCCGCCTCCTCGATCGCCGCCCGCACCTCCGGGTGGTCCTCGACCACCACCTCGACGCCCGGCAGTTGCCGCAGCGCCAGGAACTCCGCCTTGGTCCAGGCCGCTTGGGCGGGCCCGCGCCGGGCGAGCAGCACGACTTCCCGCACCCGGCTGCGGCGCAGCGCGGCGAGGGCGTGGTCGGCGATGTCGGTGGTGGCGAGCCGGTCGGGGTCGGTGAGCAGGATGCGCGCGATGTCGACGGCGACGTTGCCGTTGCCGATGACGACCACCCGTTCGGCGCCGGGCCCGGACAGCTCCACCGCGTCGGCGGGCACGGTCGGTTGGGCGTTGTACCAGCCGACGAAGGTGGTCGCGGGCAGGCTGCCCGGCAGGTCCTCGCCGGGGATGCCGAGCCGCCGGTCGGCGGCCGCGCCGACGGCGTACACGACGGCGTGGTGGTGGGCGGCGAGTTCCTCGTGGGTGAGGTCGGTGCCGATGTCCACGTTGAGGTGCATCCGCAGCCGGGGGTCGTGGAAGACGCCGGCGAAGCTGTCCGCGATGCGTTTGGTGGACTGGTGGTCGGGCGCGACCCCGTGCCGCAGCAGGCCGCCGGTGACGGGCAGCCGGTCGATCATGGTGATTTCGGCGCCGGTGCTGCGCAGCAGTTCCTGCGCGGTGTACCCGGCGGACGGGCCGGTGCCGACGATGGCGACGCGCAGCGTGCCGAGCCCATCGGGCAGGCTGCGCGGGAAGGTGGGCGCGCCCCAGGCGTGGTCGTTGGGGTGATCGCGGTACCAGTCCCGGTTGAGGTCGCCGAACACGGTGTCGGGCCCGCGCAGCCGGTCGACGGGGAACACCGCGTCCACGGGGCAGGCGTCCGCGCAGGCGCCGCAGTCGATGCAGGCCGCCGGGTCGATGTACAGCATGTCGGTGGTGCCGAACTCTGGTTCGCCCGGGGTCGGGTGGATGCAGTTGACCGGGCAGACGGACACGCACGAGGCGTCGTTGCAGCAGGTCCGGGTGATCGCGTAGGCCATGGCCGGGGTGGGGTCCCTCGCTACAGGTGGTGAAGTGCGGGAGTCGGAGCCTTTGTTGACGTGTCGCCTTTGACGTGTCGTCACAACATGTGGATGCGCCGGTAGATGGCGGCCGAGCGGCTGGTGAGCAGCCCGGTCTCGGCGAGGAACGCGATCAGGTGCCGGGAACTGGTGCGCATCATCGCCTTGCGGTGCTCGTTGGCCCGCACTTCGGCGATCGCTCGCTGGGTGTCGAGCCCGGCGGCCCGGTAGACCCCGGGGTGCACCATGCTGGAGACGATGACGTACGCGCCGACGGCGATGCCGGTGGCCGAGGCGCGGCGGCGGGCGGGGCCGGCGTGGCGCACCCGTTCGCGGATCTCCTGCCGGGCGAACTTCATGTGCCGCGACTCCTCGACGACGTGGATCCGGGAGGTGCCACGGACGATCTCCAGGACGTTCTCGCCGCGCATCCAGTCGCGCTGCATGACGTCGAGCACTTCTTCGGCCACCAGGATGCCGCCGTAGGCGAGTTCACCCTTCGCGAGGGCCTTGAACGCGCGCCCGGCCTGGGCGATGACCTTGTTCGGCCGGTACGCGGGGACGCCCATCTTCTCGCAGGCGCGGGCGAACATGATCGAGTGCCGGCACTCGTCGGCGATCTCGGTGAGCGCGAACTGGAACTCGGCGTTGGCGGGGTTCTTCAGGTACTGATCGCGCAGCACCATCTGTTGGAGGATCATCTCGAACCATATCCCGGTGTTCATGATCGAGCAGACCTCGTGCCGGGTGAGGGTGACCCGCTGCTGCTCGGTCATCTCGTCCCACAGCCGGGTGCCGTAGAGGGTGCTCCACTCCGGGTTGAGGCCGTAGTGGTCTGCTGGGAGGGGCGCGTCCCAGTCGATCTCGGTCGAGGGGTCGTAGGAGAGGGTCGCGGCGGACTCCAGCAGCCGCTTCGAGACGTCGTCGTCGGCCGCGGTGTGCCCGTGCGCACTCGCCGCCCGCCCTGCCGCCGCGTTGGTGAGAGCCATGGCTGCCTCCAGATGCCTGCCCCTACGGGTGCCCGCTCACCCGCTTATTAGACGGACAGTACAATAAGAGCCCGCTGCCGAGAACCCCCTGCGCAGCACCGGGCGGGCGCACGACCACAACTCCCGCGCCCCTTCTCGTCCGTGGCCTCCCCCAGCCGCCCCCTCCACCCCTGGATACAGTGAGGCGTGATCACCGACCAGCCCGAGGCAGGGCCGGAGCGCGTCGCCCCCACCGGCGTACGGAACTTCCGCGACGCCGGCGGCGTCGGCTCCCTGCCGCGCGGCGTGCTGTACCGCTCCGCCGCCCTGCACAGCCTGCACGGCCTCACGGCGGAGGGCGCGGACACGCTGCGACGCCTCGGCCTGCGGACGGTCGTCGACCTGCGCAGCGACCCGGAGGTGGCGGAGCGCCCGGATGCCGTCGACCTCGTCGACGCCCGGCACCTGCACGCACCGGTCTTCATCGAACGGCGTTGGCCCGCCGACCAGTTGGAGTTGTACCCGCTGATGGCCGAGCGCGCCGGCGCGGCGTCGGTGGCCGTTCTGCGCCGACTGCTCGCCGGTGGGGGCGAGGCCGCGCCGGTGCTGGTCCACTGCGCCTCGGGCAAGGACCGCACGGGCGTCGTCGTCGCCGTCCTGCAGACGCTGCTGGGCGCCTCCGAGGCGGAGGTCCTCCAGGACTTCCTGCACTCGAACGACGAACTGGGCCTGACCAGCCGGCCCCCGGCCGGGGCCGCGCACAACGCCCTGCCCGTACGCGAGGTGCATCTGCGGCGGGCGCTGCTGTCGATCCGGAGCCACCACGGATCGGTGGCGGAGTACCTCCTCGCGCACGGCGCGCAGGTGTCGGAGCTCGCCGCGGCGCGGCGGATCCCGGCCTGAACGAGCAGCCGGGCAGGGGCCGTTGAGTCCTCCGAATGAGCCCCCGCCCGGTGCTGCGCCGAGCGCCTCCGATCCGCATCGCCCCCGGTTGCGCGCTACGCGGCGCCCAGCGCCTGCCGCAGCGCCTCGGCCGCCTCCGCCGTCGCCTCCCGGAATCGGCGGCCGATGCCGAGGTAGCTGGCGTAACCGTGGATGAGGTCCGGCTGCCGGCTCAGGCGCACCGTCACCCCGGCCGCCTTCAGCGCCTCGGCGTACGCCTCGCCCTCGTCCCGCAGCGGATCGAAGCCCGCGGTACCGACGTACGTGGGCGGAAGCCCGGACAGGTCGGCGGCGAGCAGCGGCGACAGGCGCGGGTCCGTCCGGTCGGCCGGCGCGGGCGCGTAGCGGTCCAGGAACCAGTCCATGTCCGCGCTGGTCAGGAAGAAACCGTCGGCGAACAGGTCGCGCGAGGGCCGCCGGACGGAGGCGTCGACCGCCGGGTACAGCAGCAACTGGAACACCGGCGCCGGACCGCCCCGCCGCACCGCCGCCTGTGCGGTGACGGCCGCCAGGTTCCCGCCCGCGCTGTCGCCACCGATCGCGATCCGCTCCGGATCCGCGCCCAGGTCGGCCGCCTTGGCGTACGCGAAGTCGAACGCGGCCAGCGCGTCGTCCGCAGCCGCCGGGAACGCGTGCTCGGGCGCGCGCCGGTACTCCACCGACAGCACCCGCACCTGCGCCCGCTGCGCCAGGAACCGCACCACGTGGTCGTGGCTGGCCCGACTGCCGACCACCCAGCCCCCGCCGTGCAGGTACACCAGCAGCCCGGAGCCCGCCGCCAGCCCGCCCGGCGTGTACAGCGTGGCCGCCAACTCGCCGTACTCCTGCGGGATTCCGACGCTCCGGACGGCGACCGGCTGGATCGTCGCCCCGCCCACCAGGTACCGCGCGTGCTCCATCGCCTCCCGCGACGGCCCGACCCCGGCGGGCAGCACCAGGGCCGCCTTCGACAGGCGCTGCAACTTGAGGATCAACTGCGCGTCCAGCGAGAGCACTTGACCGTCCCGCACCACCGGCGCGCCCGCGATCGCCCGCCGCAGCCCCTCCGGCAGCGCATACGCGCCCCGGACGACCGCGGCCTGGATCCGGACAGGGAAGGGAATCGTCATCTCTGCTGCCTCCTGGAGCCTCACCCGGAGCCCTCGAACCGGGAGCTCGGACCGGGAGCCCATGATGGGCCCGACCCACCCCAGGCGGAAGCCCCCCTCGACGCCCCCTTCACCCACCCTCGACCGCCAAGGCCCTCTCCGGCAAGAAATATGTAGACCGGTCTACAGTTTCTCCATTGCCCACTTGCACCGCCTCCATCCGCACAGGAAGTCGGCCAGACCGACTTCCTGTGCGCACACCACCCGGGTGGCGGCAAGGAATCAGTAGACCGACCGACATATTTTCCCCGAACGCCTCTCCCACACCCACGCCCCACCCACCCTTGCGCTGTCCCCCTTCGGTCGGGGTCGGCGACGGGCCCTCCACATGGGCGAGCGACTTTCTTCAGGAACCTTTCCGCGCCCGACCGACCTGACCAGCCCGACCGCTCAGCCCTTCAGCTCGTCAGCCCGGCCCGGCTCGTCGGCGAGCGCCGGTCCTCTGCGTCGAACGCCGCCAGGGAACGCGCTCCGGGCCCAAGGGCGGCTTCCAGTGCGCGCAGGACGTCATCGTCCAATCCCCCTACTGCCTCCGCGAGTTCCTCCGACACGTCCCGGGTGAGCTCCGCCGCCACGACGTCCTCGGGCGCGCGCGGACCGAGCTTGCTGACGGCGGCTGCCGCCCGGGCAGGGGTGAGGAGTGCCGCAGCCTGGACCAGGAGCCAGGCGGGGACCCCGGCCGCGCCCTGCGGCGGCGGCAGGTACGGGCGGGCACCGTCGTAGCGCTCGTCCTCGGCGAAGGCCTGCTGCTTCACCTTCACCACCGGACGCGCGCCGCCCCCCTCGCGGCCCGTCTCCCGCCAGGTGCCGGCGGGTTTGAGGACGTAGCCCTCGGCGAGGTTGTCGGCGAGTTCGGGGAGCCCGAGGAGCGCGGGGACCAGGGTGGGGAAGGCGGCCGGCAGTTCCTGGAGCACGGTGAGCGCGCCGCGCCCGATCGAGGGGACGCATGCGAGGCCGGCGGTGCCCGCGGCGTCACGCAGGTCGCGGTCGGAGATCCAGGACCGGCCCTCGGCGGTGTCGACGGTGGCGTCGAAGAGCAGCCACTCCAGCCCCGGCGTGTACCAGACGCCGGTCTGCACGGGCTCGACTCCGGCGACAGCGGGCACGTCGAGGTGCGGGTAGCACCCACCGGCCAGTTCACCGTAAACAGTCACCACAGCGCCCCCACCTGCACCCCCGCCCGCCGCCTCACGCACCGCCGAGGCGAACCGGGCCGCCCCCACCGCCAGCGCTGGCCAGACCCGGCTGACGCCGAAGAAGCCGTCCAACTCGTCCTCGCCCAGGAGCTCCCGCCGCTTGGCCGGACGGACCGCACTCCCCTCGCAGACCACGGCGAAGTGCGCCCCGTGCACCTTCTCCACCGCGACCCACTCCCGATTCCCGGACGCGGAGAGCCGCCCCCTCCCCGAGATCTTGGGGTACGGCCGCAACGCGGAGCCTTCGAACCTGGTGTCAGCCACACCCGAAATCATCGCCGCGAGCCCCACCCCCGAACAACGGAGTTTCACCTCCCACCACAACCCCCGCTACGCGCAGCCCCCGCCGTCACAGAGCGCCCGCACCAGATGGGCCACCACAGGCCGGTGGGCCTCGACGCAACGTCGAGGCCCACCGGCCTGTCTACAGGCTGTTCACGATCTTCGGATCGGATCGGCTCGCCCCACGGCGAGCGCCATCAGGGCGCGTGCTGCTCATAGTTGAGGCTCCACTGCTGGTTGGCCTGCAGGCCGGGACAGTTCCAGATCCCGAGCCGGGTGCCCTGCTCGGTGGCCCATCCGGGCAGTTCGAGGCAGCGGCCGCCGGGGTTGTCCGCAGTGACGGTGGCGGGGAGGTAGATCCGGCCGTCCGGGCGGACGGCCCACTTCTGGCCGGTGTTGCCCACGCAGCGGGACAGGATCAGGCCGGTTCCGTTGCCGAGGGCGTTGCCCTTGGTGGAGACGCACCAGCTGCCGGAACGGATGGTGCCGTCGGTGGCGAAGTTGAACCGCTGGTTGATGGTCTGCCAGCAGGCGTAGGCGGCGACCTCGGTGCCTTCGTTGGGTCCGCCGATGGAGTCGGCGCACAGCCAGTTCACCAGCTGGGAGTGGATGGTGACGCTGGAGTCGGAGAAGCCGGCGAAGGCCGGCGGGACGAAGCCGTCGACCTTGCCCTTGGTGCCGGTGCTGCTCTTGCCCGCGAAGATGGAGAGCGCGTTGCTGTTGTCCATGACCCAGAGGTCGGGGGTGCCGTCGTTGTTGAGGTCTCCGGCGCCGATCCGGGGGTAGTCGCCCGCCTTGACCGGCTGGCCGACGTCCAGCTTGATCCCCTGGTCGGGCTTGGTGAGGGCGGAGTAGTCGACCGTTCCGTCGGCCTTGTAGCCGAGCGGGTAGGCGAAGAGGTCACCCGTCGTACGGTTCCGCGCCCAGATGGTGGTCTGGTAGGTGGGGTCGGTGGTGCCGGGGACGGCGGTCGCCCCGTTGCCCGCACCCGGGTTGAGCAGCTCCAGGTCGGCCCAACTACCGGAGACGGCCGGGAGGTAGGTGGCCGCGTCGAGGGAGTCGGCGAGGCCGTTGGGCTGGAAGAGGTAGAGGTTGTTGTTCTCCAGGGAGAGGATGGACGTCTGAGTCATGATGACCTTGCGGGCCTCGTTGCCCGGCTCACCACCCACGGCCTCGCCGTCGGGCGTGCCGATCGCGATGACCTGCGAGGCGCCGCTCCAGTTCTTCTGGCTGTAGCCGGAGCAGGGCTTGCCGGTCTCGTAGGTCGTGCAGGCGGGCCGGTTGAGGGCGATCGGGGTCAGGGTGTCGAAGCGCCCGGTGCCGTTGTTGGGGATCAGGTAGAGGGCCTCGCGCAGCTTGGAGGTCGTGTCCTTGGTGTAGTGGGCAAGGATCTCGTCGACGGCCTGTCCGACGGCGAAGGTGCCGTGGTGGCTGACCTGGTAGTCGGACCAGGTGGCTCCGTAGTCACGGTTTCCCGGGGCGGCGGCAGCGGGGGCGGCCAGGGACGTGGTGGGGTCGATGGTGCCGCCGATGACGCGCAGGTCACCGTTCCTGTCGACGGTGATGACGTCGGGCTTCTGATCGTTGTCGACGTCGCCGAACAGGGGCTGGGTGTCGGGCTTCCAGGGGACGTAGAAGTTGTAGACGGCCGGCTGGCTGTAGTTGCCGGCGTTGTCCATGGCCCAGGCGTACAGGGTGTTGGTGCCCCAGTCCCTGGGCTTGTAGGTGTACGGCTGGCCGGGGGGCAGGGTGCCGTTCTGGCCGCAGCGCCAGCCGACGACCGGTGTCGGGTCCGTGCTCACGCGCACGCAGGCCACGCCGGAGGCCTGGAGCCCGGCGCCGGGGGCGGGATCCTCGGCGTTGATGGTGAAGGCGCCCGGGTCGTTCATGTACTTGGCCGGGGTGGGGTTGGGGGTGCCCGACGGCGGGAAGTCGGTCGAGCTGATGCTGACGCGGGGGTTGGTCCTGTCGACGCGGAAGTAGCACCACGGGGTCATGGGCGAGGTGAGGATCTCGTCGGTGGCGCGGGCGGTCCAGCCGTACTGGTGGCCGTCCGACAGCGATCCCACGCTCACGGAGGGGCCGGGGTCGTTGTAGCTGGTCCCCCAGCGTCCCTGGGTCCAGCTGAAGTTGGCGTCGTTGTCGTCCCACATCTGGTAGTCGGTGTGGAGGGTCTGCCCGGCGGGCGAGTAGCTGTTGGCCGTGAGGTTGATGTTCTGGTTGGCGCCGATCCAGCCGGGGTTGTCCCAGGGGTGCGCGCCGCCGGTGGTGCACTCGGCGGCGCTGTTGTTCCAGGCGAAGCCGGGGGCGGGGCTGGTGCGCGGGTACCAGACGGTCGGAGTGATGTCGTAAGTGGTGGTGATGGACGGATTGTTGGCGATGTAGTGCCGGAACGTCATGTCCCACTCGTTGCCCATCGGGGCGATGCCGACGGTCCACCACGGCCACTGGCCGGCGATCGCCTGCTTCATCATGTCGGTCACGTCGACGGCCAGCGGGCCGGTGCCGATGATCCACTGCCCGTTGACCGTCGGGCAGTTCTCCATGACGACGGCCTTGTTGTCCCCGCAGGGCTGGTCGGTCCAGTTGGTGTGCTCGTGGATGGGCTTGGGAGCCGAGTACACCACGAGCGGCGTGTTCGTGCCCGGGCTGGAGGCGCCGGTGACCTGGAAGTTGAGGGTGGAGCTGTAGATGCTCGGCGGGCTCTCGGCGCCACCGGGCTTGGTGTAGAGCACCGGGTTGATGCCGAACTGGAAGTAAGCGCGCTGGCGGCCCAGGTCACCGCAGTCCAGGCTCGGGTCACTGCTGTGGTAGCCGCAGTAGCCGGTGGCCAGATTGCTCTTCTTGTTGAAGTTCTCCGCCTTCTTGTGGTTCTCCTGGACCTCCACCGAGCCCTGGACCGAACTCGTCGCCGCCACCAGGGACGGGTCGAGGTACCAGGGACCGTCACCGGACCCGAGGGCGTTGTGGTCCGGCGTCAGTTCGATCGCCGCGGGCGTGATCGTGGTGGTGATGGCGGCCACGTTCGCGCCGTCACCCGGTTCCTCGGCGGTCGACGGAATCCCGCTCGCACTCCCCGTGGGCGCGGGCGTCGAGGCGGCCGCCAACGCCGCGCGCGCCGAGTCCCTGGAAGCACGGTCGGCGGTGACGGTCGAAGGCGCGGGCTTGCTGGAGTCCCACTGCAGCGGCACGGGAGCGCGGAAGCGCGTGACACCGCTGTCGTCGACGACGGTGATACCGCCGGACTGGTCCTTGGCCATCGACAGGCCCTGCGCGGAGACGGGGAAGGTCAGCGACTTGAGCGCCGCGCTCTCGGCGGCCTCCTTGGTCCGCACGATGATGGCGTCCCGCCAGCCGCCCTGGGACAGCGCGGTCAGCTGCAGGTCCACACCGGGGAGGACGTCGGTGTAGGTGGCGTTGGCGCCGGTCACGGACGGCTTGGGCAAGGCGAACGGGGCGTTCACCGCGAGGCTCTTGCCGTCGTCGGTCGTCACGGTGGCCATCGGGCCCGCCCCGCCGCCGGAGAACTTCACCCCGGTAGTCGCGACAAGCGGGCTGAACGTGCCGTCCGCGTTGACCCGCAACGTCGAGTCGATGTCCGCCCAGGCGCCTCCGCGTTTGGTCCGTACGGCCTGGGCGTTGTCGGTGCTGGTCAGCGTGCCGTCGGGGTTGGCGATGGTCCTGGAGGCCTCATTGGTCAAGGTCTCGACGGTGACCGGCTTGCCGGTCGTCTTGGCCTTGGCGAGCGCGTCCAGCATGGCCTGCTGCGCGGGGGTGCGGGCGGGTGCCGGTGACGAGGGGACGATCGGTGCCAGTCCACCCACAGGGCCGTGGGTCGGCGGGGCGGGGGTGGTGTCGGCCGCGAGCGCTGCCGGCGCGCTGAGCAGGGCCAGACTCAGGGCGCAGCCGGTGCCGAGGGCGGTCAGCGCGAGTATGCGCCTGCGTATGGAAGGTGTTGGTGGTGTGTGCGCGATTGTGCCTGGAGTGCTGGTCATGCGGATTGCAGGGTCCCTCCCGGTCGGGCCGCACCCTCGATGGGGTGCGTTCGGGTGGGAACGATGCGTGCTGGTCGGCGGATCGGTCAAACCCTTTGTCAGTTCATGCCGATGTGTCCGGATAAGCCGCGGATCGCGAGATCAAGACTTCATAAACATCTCATGCACAGCACCGGCGCGACCTGGTGGCGTGTCAGTGGGTGCACATATCGTCACCTCGATCCTGACACACCCATGTCCATATGACGCCGTGTCGACAATGACCGAGGAGACGCCACTGTGGTGGTTTGGCCTGCCCGGAAACGGGCCGGAAAACGAATAGGCGGCCGATGGCGGTCGCCGGCTGTGGCGGCCCTGGTCGCCCTGACACTGACCGGGGTGAGCGTGCCGCCGGCGGTGGCATGGACCTACCCCGAGCCCGAGGGGGAGGTCTGGGCTCCTCCGAACACGCCCCTGGGAAGCGCGACCCCCTCCGTCAAGGGACACGATGCCCAGCCGCCCGGCGCCAGGACGGCGGTCAAGGCGGCGGACTGGAAGCCGGAGACCGCTCCGCCGGTCATCACCGGCACCGCGACGGTCGTGCTCGGCTCCGACAGCGCCGAGGCCGAGGCGGCCCGCAGGGCCACCGGTGGGGTTTCACCCGCCTCCGGTGGCATGACCGGAACCAAGGCCGGGGATCTGGCTGTGCGGGTCGCACCGGGAACCGGCCAGGGTGAGAGCGCGCACGCCGTCACCGTCGAGGTGGCCGGACAGGACAAGGGCAAGGCCGCAGGCGTCAACGGGCCGCTGGTGGCGCTGGCCGACGCCAAGGCGTCGGTCGGTGGCGACGGGCGGCAGGCGAGCGTCACCCTGGACCTGAAGGCCCTACAGGCGGGCGGGTGGTCGGACCGTGCCGGCCTCGTCGCGCTCCCGGCCTGTTCACTGACCACGCCGGAACTCCCCGAGTGCCGTACGCAGACCCCGGTCCCGGTGAAGAACGACGGCTCCGGCACGATCACTGCGGATGTCACCCTTCCCCCTGCGGCACCTGGCAACGCCCAAGGCGGTGCGGTGAAGGCGTCGTTCACCACGGCGAAGTCGACCGCCCAGGCACCTGCTCAGGCCCTGACCGCCGGCAGCACCGGGGGAACCGGCGGCTCCGTGGTGCTGGCCCCCGCGGTCTCCCCGTCGGGCCCCCTGGGCAACTTCACCGCGACGCCACTGTCGTCGTCGGTGGCCTGGTCCGCGGGCTCCAACACGGGCAGCTTCACCTACAGCTACCCGCTCCAGACACCGCCGGCACTCGGCGGCGCCGCACCCACCGTGGCGCTGAGCTACAACTCGGCGAACGTGGACGGCAAGACGTCCTCCACGAACGCGCAGCCCTCGTGGATCGGCGACGGCTGGGGCTACGAGCCCGGCTACATCGAGCGGTCCTACCGCAGCTGCGACAAGGCCGGCATCACCGGCTCGGGCGACCAGTGCTGGGCCGGGCAGAACGCCTCCCTCTCGCTGGGCGGGCGCTCCGGCACCATCGTGCGCGACGACGCGACCGGAACCTGGCACCTGGCGAGCGACGACGGCTCCAAGGTCGAGCAGCTCACCGGCGCGCCGAAGGCCGCGGGCGACGTCGACTACCAGGGCATGGAGTACTGGCGGATCACCACCCCGGACGGAGTGCAGTACTACTTCGGCCTCAACCACCTGCCGGGCGGCGACGGCAGCGACCCTGCGGCGAACTCCGCCCTGACCCTGCCGGTGTACTCGCCCAACAGCGGCGACCCCTGCTACAACTCCGCCAGCGGTAACAAGTCCTGGTGCCAGATGGCGTGGCGCTGGCAGCTCGACTACGTGGTCGACCCGCACGGCAACCTGATCACGTACAAGTACGCCGCCGAGGGCAACAAGTACAACCGTGGCCGCGTCCAGAGCGGCGGCACCGGCACCCTCTCCGACTACCAGCGGTCCGGCTACCTCAAGGAGATCGCCTACGGCCAGCGTCTGGACGAGCAGAAGGCGGCCAAGGGCGGCGCGAACCCGGCGGCGAAGGTCCTGTTCACCATCGCGGAACGCTGCATTCCCGGCGGTTCGATCACCTGCTCCGAGGACCAGCGCACCGCGGCCAACGCGGACGCCTGGCCCGATACGCCGATCGACCAGATCTGCACCGACGGCTCGTGCATGAACTCGGCGCCCACGTTCTTCACGACCAAGCGCCTGACCGGGATCTCGACACAGGTCATGGTCGGCTCCGCCTACCGCACCGTCGACACCTGGAACCTCAACCAGGAACTTGCCGATCCCGGGGACGCCACCAAGCGAATCCTGCAGCTGGATTCCGTCCAGCGGGTGCCGAGCAACGGACAGGCGGCGATCGAGGACCTGCCCGCCGTCCAGTTCAAGTACACGATGCGCGCCAACCGCGTCGACGGCCTGGACTTGGGCGAGAAGATGTACATGCGCCCGCGCATCCAGGAGATCACCACCGAGACCGGCGGGCGGATCGGCGTCGTCTACGCCGACCCCGAATGCTCCCGGGTGAACAACCACATGCCGTCCTCCGAGGACAGCAACACGATGGCCTGCATGCCCGTCAAGTGGTACCCGACGTTCCTATCCTCGAAGGACCCGATCAACGACTGGTTCGACAAGCCCCTCGTCAAGACCGTCGTCGAGCTGGACCTCGTCAGCACACCCAATGTCGGCAAGACCACCGAGTACACCTACAACGGTGAGGCCGCCTGGCACCGCAACGACGCGGAGTTCACCGACTCCAAGACCCGGACCTGGGACCAGTTCCGCGGCTACCAGTCCGTCACCACCACCACCGGCAGCGGTGGCTCCAGCGAGGCCCCCAAGACCCAGCAGAAGGTCACCTACCTGCGGGGCATGAACGACGACTACCTCGCCAACGGCAAGACCCAACGCAGCGTCCAGGTCCCCAGCCCGCTCGGCGGCACCGTCACCGACAGCGCCCAGCTGTCCGGCCGCGTCGTCGCCACCGAGGTCTACGACCAGGCCGGCGGGACGGTCACGGCGGTGGCCGGGAAGACCTACAACGGGCAGACGAGCTCCGCGACGCATGCCCAAACTGCGGGTGCGCCGAAGATCCTCGCCTGGCGGAAGGACTCCGAGACCACCGCGATCACCAAGGCCAGGCTCGCCGACGGCAGCTGGCGCACGACCATGACGGTCACCACCAGCGAGCCGGCCAACGGCAACCGGGTGGTCAAGGTCGACAACAAGGGCGACGGCACCACCGCCACCCCCGAGACCTGCACGACCACCGGCTACGCGGTCAGTGACAACCCCCAGCTCCTGACACTGGCTTCGGAGATGACCACCTTCCAGGGGTCCTGCGGCGCGACGGCCACGGCTTCCAACACCCTATCCAGCAGCCGCATCATCTATGACGGCAAGGACTTCAAACAGGCCGGTCCAGCCGGCGACCCGACCAGCGCCCAGGTCCTCGACCATTTCGACCAAGCGGGCAACCCCATCTATATCCATGACGGTAGTTCAGCTTTCGATGCCTACGGACGTCCCGTCACGACTGAGACGACCGAAGGCTCGACCTATGACCGCAACGGGGCCCAGCTGAGCGGGCCGTCGGTCACGCCTGCCATCACGTCGCTCGCCCGCACCCCGGCCGCCGGACAGCTGCCGACGGAGATCCGCACCACCGGACCGATGGGAGCGGCTTGGACCACCAGCGTCACCCAGGATCCGGCCCGCGGCTCACTTCTGGTCAGCAAGGACATCAACGGCCGGGTCACCACTGCCCAGTACGACGCCCTCGGCCGCATCACCGCAGTCTGGGAGCCCGACCGGCCGACCGAGGAACTGCCGAGCCGGAAGTTCACCTACCTCCTGAACGGCTCCAAGGCACCGTCCACCGTCAAGACCGAATCGATCAACGACGACGCGGTCACCTACTCCGCGAGCATCGACATCTACGACGGCCTGGCACGGCCTCGGCAGACCCAGAGCACCAGCGCCGCCAAGCCGACCGGGCGCCTGATCACCGACACCGTCTACGACACCCACGGCTGGGTGATCAAGACCTCGGACCCGTACTACGAACAGGGGTCATTCCCCACCAACTCCGTCTTCGTCCCGGCAGCAGACGGCCAGGTCCCGGGCCAGACGTGGAACACCTACGACGGAAACGGGCGCGTCGTGCGCTCGGAGTTCCGCTCCTACGGGAACCTCCAGTGGGCCACCAGCACCGCCTACCCTGGCGCTGACCGCACCGACGTCACCCCTCCCTCGGGCTCCACGCCAACCTCGACCGTGACGGATGCCCGAGGCCGCACCACCGCTCTGGGGCAGTACCGGACGGCAACTGCAACCGGGAACCTGGCCGACGCGGACGTCACCAGCTACGGATACACGCCGACCGGTCTCACCACGTCCCGGACCGACAGCAGCGGCAACGCCTGGAACTACTCCTACGACCTGCTCGGGCGTCAGACCTCGGCCTCCGACCCGGACACCGGAGTGACCCGGACGTTCTACGACGTCAACTCGCGCGTCGACCACACCCTCGACGCCAAAAACAACACCCTCTCCTACACCTACGACCTGCTCGGCCGTAAGACCGGCACGTTCAACGGTGCCGTGGCACCGGCGAACCAGCTGGCCTCCTGGAGCTACGACACCCTCGTCAAGGGCCAGCCCACCTCCTCCACCCGCTACGTCGGCGGCGCAGGCGGCACCGCCTATACCAAGGCCGTCACCGACTACGACACCGCCTACCGTCCTCTCGGCTCATCGATCACCATCCCGTCCGCCGAGGGCGCACTCGCCGGTACCTACACGACGACCAACACCTACAGCCCGGTCATCGGCTCCCTGAAGACGGTCAGTGTCCCCGCCGCCGGCGGCCTGCCGGCAGAAACCGTCAGCTACGGCCGGACCATCACCGGCCTGCTCACCTCGGCCGCCAGCCTCAGCAAGGCCGTCATCGCCAAGGTCGAGTACGACGCCGTCGCGCGCCCCGTGCGTACGACGGTCGGCCAGTACGGCAAGCAGGTCGTCTCCACCCAGCAGTACGACTGGGCCACCGGACGGGTCATCAACAACTTCACCGACCGTCAGGTCGGAACCGTCTCGGTCGACCAGACCAGCTACACCTACACCCAGTCCGGCCAGATCACCTCGGCCACCACCATCCAGGACGCCTCGGCAACCGACACCCAGTGCTTCACCTATGACCACCTCCGCCGGCTGACCGGCGCCTGGACCGACACTGCGGGCACCTTCACCACCGCAGACTGGACCGACTCCTCGGGCGAGGTCCACGGCACCGGCAGCTCCACCACCGTGCCCGGCGTCGGCGGCTGCAACAACGCGAACGGCCCGGCCACCGTCAACCCCGGTGGACGGACCATCGGCGGACCGGCGCCCTACTGGAACACCTACACCTACGACGCGACCGGCAACCGCACCGACCTCGTCCAGCATGACATCACCGGCAACAGCCTCAACGACATCACCACGACCCAGACCTTCGGAGCCGCCAAGAGCACCAACTCCCCCACCAGCGCCCCCAACACCGGCGGCGGAACCGGCGGGCCCCACGCCCTGCTCACCTCCACCACCAGCGGGCCAGCGGGCACCAAGGCCGTCAGTTACCAGTACGACGCCAAGGGCAACACCACCGCCATCACCGACACCGGCGGCACCACCACCCTGGCCTGGAACGGCGAGGGCAGGCTCGACTCGCTCGCCAAGACCGGCCAGGCCGCTGCCACCACCTACCTCTACGACGCCGACGGCAACCAGCTCATCCGCCGCAACCCCGGCAAGACCACGCTCAACCTGCCCACCGACGAGCTCACCCTCGACACGGCCAGCGGCTCCACGAGCAACGTACGCTCCATCACCGCCCCGGGCGGACTGACCTACACACGCGTCACCGCCGCCATCGGCGGAGGCACCGTCCTGATCCAGGCCGCCGACCCGCACGGGACCAACGGCGTCCAGGTCAACACCAACGCGACCCAGACCGTCACCCGCCGCCCCACCGACCCCTTCGGCAACCCCCGCGGCACCCAGCCTGGCACCAACCAGTGGGCCGGCACCAAGGGCTTCGTCGGCGGCACAAAGGACGACACCACCGGACTCACCAACCTCGGCGCCCGCCAGTACGACCCCGTCCGCGGACGCTTCATCAGCCCCGACCTCATCCTCGACACAGCCGACCCCCAGCAGTGGAACGGCTACGCCTACAGCAACAACAACCCCGTCAACCTCTCCGACCCCAGCGGCCTTCGCCCTGAGGGCAAGTGCAGCGGAAACTGCGCCAACGTCGACGGCAGCATCGACCTCTGGGCAGGCGGCCCCGGCAACTACCAATACGCCAACATCAAGGTGGCGGAGGACAAAGACGACTACGTCATCACCACCCAGTACATCAACTTCAGCCACCCGGCCGCATCCGCCATTGCCCAGGACCGGGTCGCGAAGCCGAAAGAGGCCAAGCCCACCTGTTACTACGCCATGGGGGCCAAGTACAACTGCGGGCCAGACGTGTCCACGTCGCCGAACTGGAACTACCCGTCGACCTACATGAAAATCGACAGGGGAAAACTGGAAAGCTGGCAGAAGGTCTTCGTCGGCGCAGTCGGGATCATCAGCCTCGCATTCATCGCCGCTCCTATTGCCGTCGAAGCGGCCCCGGCTTGCCTCGCAGCCATCATCGAGTGCGGTGCCCTGGTCGCTGACGTTGCTTCGGGAGAAGCTGCGGCAGGCAGCACGGCCCTCGCCGGCGCGGGAATAGCCACAACCGCAACAGCGGCGCGGATGCTGGCTTGCGGCGGTGGAAACAGCTTCACACCCGACACACCAGTTCTCCTCGCCGACGGAACTTCCAAGCCAATCAGCGAAGTAAAGCCCGGGGACAAGGTCGTCGCCACCGATCCGGAATCCGGCAGCACAAACGCCGAACCGGTAACCAACACCATCACAGGATCAGACGACCGTGACTTCACTGATCTGACAGTCGCAGATCTGGCCGATCCCACCAAGACCTCAACCATCACCTCCACCCAAGGGCACCCTTACTGGGATGAAACCACCCGACGCTGGACCGAAGCAGGAGACGTCAAGACCAGCGAGCAACTGCTGACTGCAGACAGAAAGACCGTCTCCGTTCTCCAGGTCAGCACCTACCACACCAATCCCCAATCGGCCCACAACCTCACCGTCGCCAACCTCCACACGTACTATGTACTCGCGGGCGCAACCCCAGTCCTAGTGCATAACACAGGACCCCTCTGTGGTAGCGGTCCAGTTGCCGGCGTCCTTGAGGTAAGCGATCGCTTTAAGTCAGTTGGCGCTATTAAAAGCTTTAATCCGGCAGGTGAGCGGGACTTCGTCTTCGATCCGGCAACTGGGCGTTTCGCGACTGGCGCGGACCAGGGAATCAAGGGGCATGACGGTCTTAGAACGGCAATCGGAGCAGACGAGTCGACAGTCGTTGGTGGGAGGCTGTCACGCGGACCGAATGGCGAGTTCCTTACCAATGAGTGGTCCGGTCACTACGGCCATCAATGGACTCCTGCCATTAGAGAACAGTTTTCTCAATTCATGCAGGGCTATGGATTGAATGTGGTACATACCCCCTGGGGTGGATAGCGTCGGGCAGTACGATCGTAATTCGAGAGGCGAGCAAGCGGCATGGAATTGGTTAACGGTCGGCATTATGAAAATAAATCGCCTAGCTGCTCTGCCGGTGGCGCGTGATGGCAGAGGGTGATCTGGTCGAGCAGCTGGCGCGCGTTAGGGCCGATTTGTGGCGCTCCTCGGAGCTCGGCGAGATATTCGTCTTGTGGTTGCCGTTGGTTCCGATTAGCGAGTCCGGTCTATGGCTAGGGGTCGACAGGGAAGGAAATTGGATACTGGGTAGACTTCGGGGGGGTGTTGTTTCTTCGATTGACACCCTTCCGCAGCCCTGGTTGACAATTCTGGACATGGATGAGGCTGCATTCCGAGAGTTGCTTGATAGGGCATCGCTTCAACACGGCCTCCCTCTAGAGGTTATTCAAGACATGGCGCCAGTTAATGACATTTTGTCCATGGCGCTCAGAAGTGGCAGTAAGCATTGGGCTGAGCGGGCGACGCGTTGGCTTGTCGCGAGAACTCCTCGCGAGGACCATCTGGAGCTTCTGAGTGAGTTGGTTACAGCCCGGTGGGCAAGCCAATGGACTCGCCAAGCTGCACGACAACTTGTATCTGCATCTAGTCGATAATGGCGGTAGCGATGTTCGAATAGAGTGAAGCGGCCCCGCCGAAATCGATTTCGGCGGGGCATGGTGGTTCCGCAAGCTCGGCACGCCGCATGCTCGCAGGAGGACTGGTCCTCCCGGTGCGCT